>JBKJMK010000059.1:0-4538 GCA_046596005.1 Usitatibacteraceae bacterium
GCTGAACGTACGCTACCTGGATGCTGCGAAGAAATTTGATCCGTCGCAACCGAACTCGGCCAGAGACACCGATAAATTGGTACGCGGCATGGACCGCAAGGCGACAGAAATGATCGATAACATCGCCGCCACCGTCCGCGCGACGGTGATTGCGCGCTTCGCCGCCGAGCGTGAACGTGTCGACACCCGACACGCCGCTACCCTGACCGGGATGGCAATTGTGTTGGTCGTTGCGGTAGCGCTGGGTGCGTTCATCTGGTTCAGGCTGGCTGCAACGGTTTCCAAGCCAATAAACCGTGTTGTCAGTGCGACCGACCAATTTCGGACGGGTGACGCGGATTTGACCCGTATGCTGCCGCCGATGCCGGGTGAATTTGGCCGGCTGTCGGAGTCGTTGAACATTTTTGTTGCGGGGTTGAATGATCTCGTCGCGAGAGTCGCAATCAATTCCAGGGAGATTGGCATTGCGTCCCAACAAATCAGCGTCGGCAACGCGGATCTTTCCTCGCGGACCGAGCAACAGGCGTCGGCGCTCGAAGAAACCGCCTCGGCGATGGAAGAGTTCACCAGCACTATTCGCCAAAACGCCGAGAGCACCACTCGCGCTAATGGCCTGGCGAATTCGGCGTCGAGTGCAGCGAAAAAAGGTGGCCAAATTGCCGGGCAGGCGGTGCAAAGTATCAGAGGGGTTGAGGCCAAATCGAAGAAGATCAGTGAAATCATCCGCATCATCGACAGCATTGCCTTTCAGACCAATATCCTCGCGTTAAATGCTGCGGTGGAGGCGGCCAGGGCAGGCGAACAAGGCCGTGGATTTGCAGTCGTCGCCGCAGAAGTCCGGGCGCTGGCCCAACGCAGTGCCGATGCGGCGAAAGAGATCAAGGTCCTGATAGGGACCACCATAGACCAGGTTGAAGAAGGATCGCAACTCGTAGACCTTGCGGCCAAGGCAATGCAGTCTAATGAAGGCGCGATTCAACAAGTCTCGGACATCATCAATGAAATATCGGTCGCTTCCGGCCAGCAGGCGGCGAGTATTGATCAGATAAACCGGACCATCTCGCAAATGGAGCAGGTGACCCAGCAAAACGCCGCCCTCGTCGAAGAGGCCGCGGCTGCGGCCGAGTCGATGCGCGGACAAGCGCAGGAACTTGTCGACCTCGTTTCGCGCTTCAAGCTGGACGAAAACAGGGTGAACAGTGAAACACGTGATCGGCAACATGCAGTGCTCGCGGACTCGGGAAAAGCCAATTTCCGGCACAGTCGTCAGCTTGGGAAAGTGAATGCCAGACCCAAATCGAAAGCCTTGGCGTCTGGCGAAAATAAGGATTGGACTGAGTTTTGACTCTGCGTAACGCACGGGTCTTTTGTTTCCATATTTCGCTTCCTTGCCGAGCACAAATACGAAAAACACCAGCATCCACGAGCCTCACAGGCATAAAAGTCCTCAATCGTCGCATCAGAGCTTGACTCTCTCTCTAACGGGAATTTCTATTGATCCGGCGATTAAATGTGTTGAAAACTCTAAACTTCGTCGTTCCCGCGAATGCGGGAATCCAGTGTCGTACGTCGCAAAGTCGCTGGGTCCCCGCCTTCGCGGGGACGACGACTTCCATATTTAGTTGCCGGATCAATAATAACCCCGTCGTCCAAGCGCAGGCTGGCACCCAGTCCGTTCAAGTGCTTGAAAATGCGATGGACTGGATTCCACGCTGGAATGACGAATTTTTGAGGTTAATAGAAGTTCCCTAACTAAAAGGGTCATTGTTTTTGCAAGTCAATGCACGCAGGCCCAAGTGATTCCGCTTTAATTTAGGAAATCATTCAAAAAGGCAGAACTGAATTCATGAAAGCAATGTACTTCCCGTACCGGTTAGACAAGCGATGGAATGCGCTGTTCTTTGCACTCAGCGTGGATGACAAAGACGGCGTGACCATCACCGGCAAGGGGGAACTCATCGCAACCTTTGGGCGATTCAAAGTGAAGACCACACTCGACAACATCGACCACACGCTCGTCACCGGCCCGCACCGCTGGTACACCGCGGTTGGCTTGCGGCTCAGCTTGGCCGACGACGGGCTCACCTTCGGCACGAACCATCGCAAGGGGTTGAGCATCGCGTTTGTGGAAAAGATCCCCAAGGTCATCGGCTTCAGGAAGCACTCTACGCTTTGGGTGAGTGTTGCCGACCCCGAAGGCCTCGCTGCGGCGATCGGGAAGTAATCGGCATAAGGTCAGGTATTTGAATATCGCATCGCAATCACAATGCGATCTTAATAAAGCAGACCTCATCCTCGACCCGTTTGTCCATGCCGCGCTAGATACAGGAGCGAACCCAAGGCCTGCTCGTGCGCGCATTCGCACAGACTACTTGGTATGTCCTTTCGGTTCATCCTGTTTAAAGACCAGCGCGAGCGAACGCGTCCCGCCTACACGCGAGACGTATCCGCCGCCTGCCTGCGCACGCAGGTCGAACATGCCGATCGGCGTAACGAGCGCTGCACGTGAAAATCCGCCCTTGGCGTCAAGCCCGATGATGCGGATCGACGTCGCATCTTTTTGTGGAAAGCCATTGAGAAATTCGCCCAGGCTGTTGCCGACGGAGAGTTCACCGACGCACACGCCTTCTTCCATGAAAAAACGCGCAATGCCGACGATGGCCTTATCACCAAATTGTCCCTCATAGCGCTTGGCATCCAGCGGACACGCGCGCGCAATCAAGCCGGTCGGCGTGGGCCTGAAGGGTGCGGCCAGTAACATCGCCGTCTGCTCGATAGACGACACCCACTGCGTATTCGATAGCAGGCTGACGGCGATAGATCGCTCCGGCCAGAGCACCAATGCGCTGCGCGCACCGGTGGTCACGCCGGCGTGATGCGCGATACGTTCGCCATCCGGCTCCGTAGCCGTACGCCAGCCGAAACCGATCGCATAGTCAGTATCCTTGACGATGCTGCCGTCGCTGAGCTTTGCGGGCGACATCATCCACGCGAGTGTGGCGGGCGAGACGATTTCGCCGCGCATCAGCCGACCGCCGAACTCCACCAGCGCCCGCGGCGAGGCCCCAAATCCGCCGCCGCCCCACGTGTAACTGTAATCATGTGCCGTAGCAGGCCCTGCCTTGCCCTCGACAAACGTGTATGCCCTGGATGCCGCCGGGTTGGCGGTATCGGTTGCGTCTGCAACGATCACCAGGCCCGGCGTAATGCGGGTCGCCACATAATCGAGAAAAGGCATGCCTGCCTGTTGCTCGATCACGGCGCTCAGCAGGGTGTAGCCCCAGGATGAATAAAAGTATTTGCTACCCGGCGTGGACAGAAGTTCGCGATCACGGAATACACCGACGGCTTCGCGTGTGGTGGCAAAACGCGTACTACCGCGATTCATGTCGATCAACTGATAGTGCGGAAGTCCAGAAGTATGAGCAGCCAGTTGGCGAGACGTCAGCGGTGCCCACTTGGTCGAAAGGTAAGGAAGGATGGTTGCCACCGGCTCATCGACATCGAGTACGTTATCCTGCTTCAGGCGCGCTGCGGCGGTAGCAGTGATGAGCTTGGAAACACTGGCCAATCGAAATATCGTATCCCGATCAACTCGCAGACCCTTTTCGACATCGCGATGGCCGGTCGATCCCGTCCAGATTACTTTGCCGTCGCGCCAGACCGCAGCGCCCATTCCGACGACGCCATTGGTTTCTACCAGCGCCGAGAGGAGTTTGTCCGAGAGTGCTATTGCTTGACGATCATTGAAGTCCGACGCCTGCGTCAACCCCACTGTCGCCAGCAAATGCAATGCTGCGCAGAAGCGAAAGATTATCCGCACGTTTTGCATTTTGAGTTCCTTTGGTGATCGCGGTTTAGTCGGCGGGGTAGCGGCAACACAAGCGCCAGACGCGAATTATTTTTTACGAATCCTGAATGTATCCGACGACGCGCGAACGGTCAAACCCGAGCCACTTCACTCAAGCTTCGCCCCCTTTCTAAAAATTTCAGGCGCTAATTTCGAGGCGAAAAAATACGAAAGGCATATTCAAAAACGAAGTGCGACACCGGATAGTTTATGAGCAACTTCGATGGGGCTCTGATTATCGAGTACCCGTTTCGGTCGCAAATTGATTTTACGCTCAACGTCTTTCAGGAACCCGTTGGTCAGCCTGTCTGCATTGAAGCCCTTTGGCATGTACTGCCGCAGGTTCTTGTTCTCCCCTTCGACCTGACCGCGCTGCCAGGGCGAATGCGGTTCGCAGCGATACATCGTGCAGCCGAATACCGCCACGAACGCCTGATGGCAGATAAATTCCGAACCGTTGTCAGTGGTCACGGTCTTGACCTGCCCCCGATACGGTTGCAACAAGGAACGCATCGCACGCATCACCGTCCTGCTGCGCTGATTGGGTACCCGGCACAGTAGCGTCAGTCGGCTCAGCCGCTCCTTCACCACCAGCACCGCGCAACGATTGTCCTTGCGTCCGAGCATCAGATCGGCCTCCCAATGGCCAAATTCAAGGCGCAGGTTGCACACCTCAGGACGTTCGGCA
>JBKJMK010000296.1:0-15951 GCA_046596005.1 Usitatibacteraceae bacterium
GTTGCGGCTGGTTCGGTGCAGCGGCGTTGAAGCGCGCAGCCCAAATCAACGGGCTTTCCGGTCTGTGCATCACCAAGCTGGATGTGCTCGATGGCCTCGATACATTGCGTATTTGCACCGGTTACAAACTTGACGGTCGCGTAACAGATATTCTTCCGTATGGTGCCGACAGCATCACCCATTGCGAACCGATTTTTGAAGATCATGCCGGCTGGAGCGAGAATACATACGGCGTAAAAACGTGGGATGGTCTACCCAAAAATGCACAGACGTATTTGAAACGCATTGAATCACTCGTCGGCACACCGATTGATCTGGTCTCGACGGGGCCCGATCGTGAAGAGACGGTGGTGGTGCGTCATCCGTTTCGCGGCTGAGTATCGCGTATATCGGTGCAGTTGTAATTGCGTAGATTAAGCACTGGCGCGGTCTCTGGCGGCATTTCTTCCTGAAGGCCGCGTCGGTGCTTGAGTTTAAAATTCGTAGCCGGTTTGGCGCAGCCAAATCCACGTCGCATCCGCGGGGTTGTTTCTCGCGGCTTTCGCTATTTTGCGACGGGCACCGCAGCGCTGGTAACTTTGGCAAAATCACCTGCCTTGATGATCGTGATCTTGGTCGGGTCGATGAATTTTCGGAACGCTGCATTCACCTCATCGAGCGTGGTCGCGGCATATCTGGCATCGAACGCCGCCGCTTCCGCGAAGGTTTTTCCGCGATGCATTCGATGCGTCCACGAGTTCGCCAAATTGTTGTCTTGCGCCCGGCTTTGCTGGCGGATGGTGAGCGTTCCCGATTTGGCATTGGCCAATTCCTCGGCCGTGAAACCGTCTTTGCGAGCGAGCTGCAATTCTTCCATAAAAATGGCTTCAAGCCTGGCAATATTGGCTGGTGCTGCGGTGGCTGAAGCGCTGAATACGCCGCGCCTATCGAGATCTGACACCGACAGCGACGTGCCCACGCCGTAGCTGAGCCCTTCCTTGCCGCGGATGCGTTTAGCGAGGCGTGCATTCAATCCCGCGCCGCCGCCAAAAATATAGTTGGCCAGCGCCAGCGCCGGATACGCCGGGTCGTCTTCAATCATCTCAATGAGCATTTGTGCCTGAAACACCGCGTTCTCTTTATCCGGTGTCTCGATACTTTTGTTGATTGCTGCTACCTCGCGGTACGGGTTCTCAATGCGTTTGTAGGGCAGGGGACTTTTCCAGTTGCCAAACAACGTCTCGATCACCGGCCTGACGGTAGCCTCCTCAAAATCACCAACGATGGCGATCTCGGCAACCGAAAATCCACTGAAATCCCGATGCGCTAGACGAAGTTGCTCGAGCTTGACGGCTTTGATGTCCTCCATGTTTTCCGCGCGGCTGCTGAAATGGCGTGGGTCGCCCCTCGGATAGCCATTAAAGTGCAGGCCCATCGCCTCACCTGCCAGCGCACCAGGGTCGCTCTTGCCAAACTCCAGCCCGGTCAGTGCTTGCTTGCGCAGTTGCTCAAATTCACTCTCAGGGAAGGCAGGCTCTTTCATCACGTGGGCCACCAACTCAAGCGCTTTGATTAAATTCTCTTTTTTTACGCGCAAGCCGCCGCCGCCGAGACCCGCGCCGCCCTGGATGCCAAGTTTGCTGTACTCGTCCGCCAATTGCGCGCGGGTGAACCGCGAGGTACCACGATTCATCATCGCCGAGGCGAATTGCGTGGCGGTACTGCGCCCGAAACGCGCTTGTAAATCGCCGTTATGCGACACAATCGCGACATTCACATACTCGCCACGCGTTTTTTTCGGCAACAATGCCACCTGCATCCCGCCGGGCAAAGCATATCTTCTGGTACGCGCATCGATATTGGCGGGAGCAGGATCGAATGTCTCGCCGGCGGTCATCGTTTGGATGGCCTGATAATTTTTGAGCAAATCAGCTGCCAAGGGCGCGGCAGGAATCTCCGCGCGCAATGGTTCTTTGGTCGGCTGGAACACACCGATAGTACGGTTGTCGCGTTTGAAGTACTTGTTCGCCACGCGTACCACGTCCGCTGCGGTTACTTTTGTGGCGTTGTCACGGAAATAAAAGAACAAACGCCAATCGCCTGCCGCTATTGTCTCGCTCAAACCGATACCCAACGCTTCCGGTGAACTCAGTGTCTGCTCATATCCGTTGATGAGTTGCGTGCGAACACGATCCATTTCTTCTTTGCTGGGCGGCTTGGCCGCAAAGCCTTCAGCCGAGTCGATCAGTAACTTTTGCACGTCTTCGATGGCATCGCCTTCCTTCACCACAGCAACCAACGTCGCCAAGCCGGGATCCACCGACGATCCGCCTCCCGCGCCGACGGCGGCCGCCTTGCCGGATTCAACCAGCAGCTTGTGCAAGCGGCCATTGGGCGAGTTTCCCAGGGTGGCCAGCAAATAGGAGAGAGCAACAGAATCCGGATGTAATGCGCTTGGCACTTTGTAGGCCAGCATGACGTACTGGATGTTGCCGCTGCGGCGCACGATAAAACTGCGCTCGCCATCCTGCGTCGGTTCAACCGTCCAAAGTTTCGGTAGCACACGCGCTGGCTTGGGGATCTTGCCGAAAGCGTCCGCGATCAGCTTGAGCGCTGTCGATTCATCGAACTTGCCCGCAATGAGCAACACTGCGTTGTCTGGCTGGTAATACAAACGATAGAAAGCCTGCAAATTTTCAATCTTGACGTTTTCGATATCGGAGCGATTGCCAATGGGTGAATGCTGGTAGTTGTGCCAATCGAAGGCGATACTCTGCATGCGCTTGAAAAGCACCCCGCCAGGACTGTTTTCGCCGGTCTCGTATTCGTTCCTCACCACGGTCATTTCCGAATCGAGATCAGTCTTGGCGATATTGGAATTGACCATGCGGTCGGCTTCCATCTCGATCGCCCATTTGAGGTTATCGTCGGATGCCTGCACTAGTTCAAAATAATTGGTGCGATCAAAACTGGTGGTGCCGTTCCATCTGGCGCCACGCTGATTGAACTGCTTGGCCAGATCCGGATTGGTTGGCGTGCCCTTGAACAACAGGTGTTCAAGCAAGTGCGCCATCCCTGTCTCGCCGTAATTTTCGTGACGCGAGCCGACCAGATAGGTAATGTTGACGGTGATGGTTGGTTTCGACTGGTCGGGAAATAGCAATACCCGCAAGCCGTTGACAAGTTTGTATTCGGTGATGCCTTCCACACTTGTCACGCGCTCGGGCACGGCAATTGTTGAGGTAGCGGCCGCTTTGGTCACCGGCTTTGCAGCTTCCTTGGCCGAAACCGGCAGGGCCAACGCGATCGCCACAAGCAACGCCAGTGGGGACCATCGCTCGCACTTCAAATTTGCGCTGGGGCCGTCGTTCATCAATCTCTCCGGGAAATTATTGGTGTTGCGTGCCGCATCATACATTGCTACTGACGGCAGCGTCGGGCGAGCCCGGCAGAAACGATGAGTACACCAACTTGCCGCCCTACTCGAAGAGTTTGTTTGCGTCCGGATAGGCAATCGCGTCCGCGTGAAAGCGCGTGTAAGTGCCGGTCTGCAGCAACTCTTCAGCGATCCGCTGCGTGAGCATCATCGTCGCCCGCATCGGCCCGGATCCTTCACTGACACGCCGCACGCCGAGCTGTTGCAACTCAGGTATCGACGGGCAGCCAGGCACTGTGAGAATGTTCAGCGGTCCGTCGATTTGACTGGCCAGCGTCTTGATGGTTTCGCGGTCGGTGACGGCGGGCACGAACAGGCAATCGGCACCGGCTTCGCGGTAGCGATTGGCACGCGTAATGCTCTCGCGCAGGCACGCTTTGGCATCGCCAAGTTTGAGCCAAAAGCTGTCTGTGCGTGCGTTAACAACAATTGGAACACCGGAGGCCTTCACTGCCGCGCAGACCGCGCGAATTTTCTCTTCCTGCAATACTAGATCCACAAGGCGTGGCCCGTCGTCAGTACCATCTTCGATATTAATACCGACCGCGCCCATGGCGATGACTTCCATCACGGTCGCGACAACGGCCTCCACGGTGTCGCCCAGACCGGTGAGGATATCCGCGGTCACCGGCACATTGACAGCGTTCACAATTTCGCGTGTGGCTGCAAGCATCACGTCGCGGGGAATACGTTCATTGTCGGGATAACCATGGCTAAACGCGATGCCGGCACTACCCGTGCCAATGGCACAAATGCCGGCGTGCTCAAACACGCGCGCGCTGGCAGCGTCCCAGGCGTTGGCGATCACCAGAATCTGTGGGCCCAGATGTAACTGCTGGAACGCTTTCGCCTTGGCGACCTGTGCGTTCATGATGCGCGATCAGGAAGGGCAGTGGGGTCGTTATAGCTCTTTACCGACGTGCCGCGATAGAGTATCTGTGCGTTGCGCTCGGTAATTTGCCTATGCAGCGCGACGAACGCCGGATCCATATCCTTCATGGGCCGGGGCTCGGACTCGAAGTGATGATATTCGTCCACGCCGCGTACCAGTGTGGCGCTGTCATCGCCTGCTATCTGCGCAACCGTCGTCGGTACGTAACGTATCGCGAAGCCAATCCGCCGGTCGTCCGATGGATTCGGCGGCGAACCATGCACAAGGCGCACATGGTGCAGCGACATTTCGCCGGCCTTGAGTTCAATGGTGACGGCCTGCTTATCGTCCACATCCACGGCAACTTCCTGTCCGCGGGTGAGCAGGTTGTTCTTGCCAAACGTATCGCGATGGGGAATCTGGTCGCGGGTATGGGTGCCGGGAATGAATCCCATGGCACCGTTGGATGCGGTGCTCGGCGTGAGTGCGATCCATGCGGTCACGACATCCGGCTTGTCGAGCCCCCAGTAAGTCGAATCCTGATGCCACGAGACAAAGGCGGGATGCTGCGCTTCCTTGATGAAGAAGTTGGTGGTCCAGCAAAGCAGGTTCGGGCCGTACAGGTCCTCGATTGCGTCGACGATATGCTGTTGTCGCACCAGGTCGCCCAACCATGAGAACAGCAGGTGGGATTTGTGGCGTAAATCGCCCTTGAGCGGTCCGCCGGTCTGGTGCTCGAACGCTTCGAGACGTGCCCGGATTTCGGCGGCATCCGCTTCCGACATGACACGAATGGGGAATATGCAGCCATCGCGCCAAAACTGGTCGATCTGTTGCGGAGAAAGAATTCTAGGCATAACGACTCCTGCTAAGCACCGCCGGTGATGATCTTCATTACTTCTGGTGGATAAGTATCTCCTGGCTTGCCGTGGTAAATGATTTCACCGCGCTCCAATACATAAAGACTGTCCGCGTAGTCGGGGATATGGTGGACGTTGGATTCAGCCATGAGCACGGCGTGGCCGAGACGACGAATCGAAGCGATGCCTTCGCTGATGCTGGGGATGATCGCAGGGGACAATCCCTCGAACGGCTCGTCAAGCAACAACAACTGCGGGTCAAGTGTGAGCGCACGCGCGATAGAGACCATTTTGCGCTCACCGCCGGAGAGTTGGTTACCGCCACGTTTTTCGTATTGCCGGAGCTTCGGGAAAATCTCGTAAGCCAAATCGATGCGTGATTTCGCGTCTCGCCCGCCGGGTCGTGTCCAGGTAGGCAGCTCGATGTTTTCGGCGACGGTGAGGTCGCCGAACACCTGACTTTCTTCTGGTGCGTAGCCGATGCCCAGTTGCGCAATGCGGTGCGTGGCGACTCCCCCGATCGCCTGATTCTGGAACTGCACGGACCCGGAGAGGGGCGTGAGGAATCCCATGATGGTGCGAAATGTCGTGGTCTTGCCAGCGCCATTGCGTCCGACCAGGCATACCAGTTGTCCCGCCGCAACATCGAGCGAAATGCCGCGCAGGATGCGGCTACTTTGGATATCGACAGTGAGCTGTTTGATCGCGAGCATCATCCGCCTTTCGCCAGTTTTCCGACCAACTTGCCGACCACTGCCGCGACAATTTCAGGGTCGTTGAAGAACTGCGCCGGTGGCCGATCTGCAAGTACCTTGCCCGCCGTTAGCGCCACGATACGGCTGGAGTACTCAGCGACCAGATCCATATCGTGCTCAACGAGGATGATCGCCTTCACGCCTGCGCGCCTGGCCGCGTCAATAACGTTGCGCATGATGCCGTGTTTGTCGCCGCTCGACACACCGCTGGTTGGCTCATCCAGCAGGATAACTTCGGGCGATAGTGCAAAGGCGCTCGCGATATCGAGAAGTTTCTTTTCCCCTTGCGAGAGCAACCGCGATTCACTGTTGAGTTTGGTTTCGAGCCCGAAAATTTCCGCCACCTCGCGCACGCGTCCATGCACCGCCTGGTCGTTTTTAGCCGACGCAAAAAGTCGAAGGCTGCGACCCGTCTGGGAAATCACTGCGACGGCGATCGATTCGGCAACCGTCATTGCTGGAAATATATGCACCAACTGGAAGGCGCGTGCCAACCCACGCCGCGCAAGCCGCACCGGCCCGATTCCCGCGATATCTTCACCCTTGAATCGCACCACACCAGCCGTCGGTTTGAGCAGTCCGGTGAGTACGTTCACCAGCGTGGTCTTGCCTGCGCCATTGGGCCCAACGATGGAGACCAACTCGCCGTCTGAAATCGACAGAGATACGTCGTCGAGTGCGACGAAATCGCCGTACAACTTGCTGACGCCCTGAGTTTCGATGAGTGCCGTCATGTGCGCCTCATTTTTGCCCATAGCGACTGGCCGATGCCGACGAGCCCGCGCGGGAAAACCACCACGATGACAACCAGAATCGCACCGAGCCAAAAACGCCAATATTGCGTGACGCCCATGAGTTCGGACTTGAGAAAGATAAACGTGAACGCGCCGATGAGCGGGCCAAAGAAGTTGGCGAAACCACCCAGTACCGTCATGAAAACAAGTTCACCGGAATGCGTCCAGTAGGCGAGCTCAGGGTCCGCCTGGCCGGTGTTGATGGCGAGGATAACCCCGCCGATTGCACAATAGAACGCGGAGATGAGAAAGGCGATCAGGCGGAACAGACGCACGCGCACACCGAGATATTCGGCCTTGCGCGGGTTTTCGCGAATAGCTGCCAGATGCAAGCCAAACGGCGAATGCACGATACGCCACATCACGATGCCAAGTACGACCAGGAGCGCCAGGCAGTAATAGTAGAAGGGGCCAATCAGGAACGCAGTTTTATCGAGATCCGCGAAGCCGTTGCCAAGCAGGGACGGACGCAATACACGGATGCCCGTGTCGCCGCCGGTGATGTCGTAAAACTTGAATAGAAACGAATGGAACAGCATGCCGAAGGCGAGCGTGAGGATGCCGAAAAAAATGCGCACATAGCGCACCGAAAGTAGCGCCACCGGCATGGCGACCAGCACACCAGCCAGTCCCGAGAGCAGAAGAATTAGTTCAAAGCTCTTCACGCCGAGTTTGCTGGAGAGTACTGCAGCACCGTAGGCACCGACTGCGACGAACAAGGCGTGTCCGAAGGAAAGCAGCCCGGTATAGCCGAACAAGAGATTGAAGCCGAGCAGCGCAATAGCGTAGGCAAATGCGGGCAGCACCAACGTCACGTAATAAGGCTGCGCCAATTGTGGCAGCGCGATCAACACCAGCACGATTGCTACAATAGCCGCTAGTCTCATTCGATGGGCTTTCCAAACAGGCCGGCGGGACGGGCGATGAGGACCAGGATGACAACGAGATAAATAGACAACATCTCAAGCTCCGCGACCCACGAGATCGCCGCTGCGCGCATCAGGCCGACGATGAGGGCGCCGACAAGTGCACCGCGCATGCTTCCCAGGCCGCCAATCACAACAACAGCAAAGGCCTCAACGACGAGTTCAACCGGCATATCGAGCGACGCCGCCGCCGTCGGCACCACGAGTGCGCCGCCGACCGTGCCCAGCACGGTGCCAACGGTAAAGACGCTGGTATACATCCAGCGCACGTTTACGCCGAGCGCCTGGCTCATCTCGCGGTTTTCTGCGGTCGCGCGCAGGATGCGACCGAAGCGCGTGCGTTGCAGGAAGGCACCAATGCCACCAGCAATCGCGATGCTCGCAAGGATGACCAATACGTTGTAAGTCGGCACCTGCACGCTGCCCAGCGTGAGCTTGCCGTATTCCATCACCAGATTGCCGAGTTGCTGGGGATTGGCGCCCCAGAAGAAGCGCAATACGTCCTGAAACATCAGCACAAGCGCAAACGTGAGCAGGAGCTGGAATGCCTCGTCGCGATGATAGACGGTGCGGAGCAGCAGTTCGATCACCGGTCCTACGATCAGGCCGAGCAGCAGACCGGATAGCAGCAACACCGGCAGGAAGAGCGCGGCTGGCACGCCAGCGGCAATTGCCCAGCTCACCGCGCTGATGCCGAAGTACGCACCGAGTGCGTAAAACGACCCGCAGGCGAGGTTTACGATCTTCTGCACGCCGAACACAAGCTGCAGCCCGGCGGCCACGAGAAAAAGAACGGCAGCGTGGAAAACGCCGCCGATCAGTATGTCAAAAAAAGCAGTCAACGTGCGTCTTTTACAGCTTGATCTGCGCGGTCTCTATCCACTTCCAGAAGTCCTGCCCAGGTGGTTTCTGTAGCTGAGTGGAAGACATGATGTCGACGGTGCCGAGCGTCGGGAAATCGTAGTTGTTTTTGTGTGTCGTGAGGCCCTGATAGAAGGTCTGGTCGGCGATGTGGTCCTTGCGCATCTGGCCAGGTCCGCCGAGCGAATCCACCTTCACGCCCTCCATGGCGTTAATGATGTCCTCCTTGCCGGGCCAGGCATTCTTTGCCTTCTGCGCGGCTTCCACGCCGGCCTTGTAGACCTGCATCGCGAAGTAGGCACGGTCGGCCTCCCAGTGCGGGTAGTCCTTGAATTTGTCGTAGTACTCTTTCACAAATTGCTTCTGTAGCGGACCAGCGTCTTTGAAGTCAAAATAAAGCGTGTTGTGGCCGAAGATCATGCCTTCGGGCGTAAAGGATTTCTTGAGCTGGGTATGCTGAAAACCAGCGGCCGGAAACACGAATTTCGTGCCGCCATCCATGAGCCCTGCGCCGTGTGCAGTACGCATGAAGATCGGCAAATCCGCAAACAGCAGTGACGAGAAAATCAGGTCCGGCTTGGCCGCCTTCAATGCCGCCACGTGTGAATTGAGATCCGTCGTGCCTACTTTGGGCCACTGGTCCGCGACCACCTTGTGCTCGACGCCGAACTTCTTCAACAACGCCTGAAATGCTGCGAAGTTGTTGCGACCATAAGAATAGTCAGGGTTAATGCCGGCGATGGTCGCGAATTTGCCCTTCCAGTACTTGATCGCGAGGAGTGAAGCCATGACCGCTTCGCATTCGTTGTCGGTGCTGCGGAATATGTAGCGCGGATTCGGCATCGTTTCTTTTACGCCGTCCTGCGTGGTGCCATCCCAGAAAATGGTGAGCGCCTTCATCTCCTCGGCAACCGCACCCATCGCGAGACTCACCCCTGACGAAACGATGCCTTGAACACAATCGACCTTGTCCTGCAATACCAGTTTGCGCAGTCGTTCGATGGAATCTTTCGGGTTGGTTTCTTCCTCGATGATGAGTTCGACCTTTCGCCCGGCGATGCCGCCAGTCGCATTGATGCGCTCCACCGCAAATAATGTCCCGCGCAGGCCGCACTCACCGATGGTACCGGCGATGCCTGCCTTGGGTGCGATGATACCGATCCGCAATGGCGTGTTTTGTGCCAATGCCGGGAAGCTCAGATATGGCGATGCTGCGGCGACAACGCCTGTTCCGCCGATGGCCTGCAACAGTTTTCTACGCTTGCTGTTCATGGTAGTTCTCCTCCGTTGTGACGTGATGGATGTTATTGCTGTTATGGCTGCTTTGGGTGTTGCACTGCAAAATCACAGATCGGTTGTATTGCGCGTGAATTTCTCAATAACGTCGAGCAACTTGTCACTCGCCCTCGCTGCCCGCTCCTCGTCGCCCGCAGCGATCGCGCGCGCGATATTTGCGTGCAGCTTCGCCGTGAGCGGCATATCTGCCGCTTGCCTATAATGGATGTACCAAAAGCGCCGCGACAATGAATGCATCAGGCCCATCGCGAGCGCGGCGAATTCGTTGTGGGAGGCGGCGCTACAAAGTGAGTTGAACTCCCGGTCCGTGCGCAGGAACGCGACGTCATCATTCACCTTGGCGGACTCCTCGAACCGTGCGGCCAGTTTTCTTAGCTGCGCACGTTCTTCATCGGTGGCTCGACGCGCGGCACTGCGCGCAATCAGACGCTCGATTTCCCGACGCACTTCGAGCAGCCGCAGTTGCTTTTTCAGGTTGATCTCGGAAACAATAATGCCGCGCCGGGGAAAGATCGATACAAGGCTTTCGCGCGCAAGCCGCTGCAAAGCCTCCCGGATGGGGGTGCGACCGATGCCGAGCAATTGCGAAAGCTCCACCTCTGAGACAGCGGCACCCGGCAAAAGCTTTAGGGTGACGATCATCTCTTCGATATCCGCGTAGGCACGATCGGTCAGGCTCAGCGCTACCGATGCTTGCGTTTTTCGACCAATCCGAGGAATTTTTCGTACTCCTTCTCATCGACGCCGTAACTGTGATCATCATCGGGAAACGTGCCCGACTTCACTTCTGCAATGTATTGCTTGATGCCGATTTGTGCAGCCTCGGTGAGGTTCGCATAGCGCTTGGTGAACTTGGGCTTGAAATCGGTGAACATGCCGAGCAGATCGTGGCCGAGCAGTATTTGCCCGTCAGTGCCCACGCCCGCCCCGATGCCGATGGTGGGAATCTCGAGTTGCTTCGAAATGACGGTGGCGATCCTGGCGGGTACCGCTTCAAATTCCAGCATGAAACAGCCAGCGTCCTGAATGGCGAACGCATCTTCCAATATTTTCATTGCGCTGTCTGCTGTTTTGCCCTGAATTTTGAAGCCACCGAACATGGCAACTGTATGCGGCGTCATGCCGATGTGAGAGGCGGTGGGAATGCCGGCATCGACCATCGCCCTAAGGATGTGCGCCTGGCTCTTTCCGCCCTGGGGCTTTACCGCATCACTACCCCCATCCTGCATGAAGCGCGTGGCGTTGGTGAGCGCGCGATCAATGGTGTTGTAGCTTTGGTAAGGCATGCAGCCCAGCACGAAGGTGTTCGGTGCCCCGCGGCGGATCGCCTGGGTGTGCATTACCATCATGTCCATCGTGGCCGGGATGGTGTTGGGGTGCCCGTGCGCGATCATTGACAGGCTGTCGCCGGCGACAGCGACATCCACGCCCGCCATCTCGGCCCACCGGGCGGAGGTGTAATCGGGAACCGACATGTAAACCATCTTCTCGCCACTCAGCTTGGAACCGAGGATTTCCAGGAGCGTGCGCTTTTTTCGTTGAACCGGATCCGGCTGTGACATGCGCGTTCCTTGACATACACTGTGATCGACAACTAATATATCACCTAAATTTGATTTAGATCAAGGGTGCCAGAATGATGACCGAACGCCAACGCAAATTTCGTGAGAAGTATGTATCCGAGATCAGCCCGTGGTACCAGGGCCTGATCCATGTCAGCGTGATGTATGCGGCCGGCATCAGCGGGATATGGTGGTGCCTGAGCCGGATGCAGGACGCGCGCTGGGAGTGGCTGCTGGTGATTCCGGTGGCGCTGGCGGGAAATTTTGTTGAGTGGGGCATGCACAAGTACGTGATGCACCGTTTGCGCGATGTCTTCGCACTGCGCTCAATCTACGACCGCCATACGCGCCAGCATCATCAGTACTTTACCGATAACGACGTCACCATCAGCACCGTCCAGGAGTTTCGTATTGTATTTTTTCCGTGGCGCGTACTCGCCGTGCTCGCCGTTGCGGGCGGCCTCATCTCACTTGCGATGGCGGCTCTCATCAACGCCAATGCTGGTTACGTGACCTTCGTGACCATGATCGGACACTACATGGTTTACGAGACTTTCCACTTTTGCTGCCACGTCCAGGAAAACTGGTTTGTCCGCAATGCCCCATTCATCAATACCATCCGCCGCCACCATACTGCGCACCACAATATGGGCATCATGATGCACCTGAACATGAACCTTACTTTCCCTGTGGCTGACTACCTCATGGGAACGAGCGACCTCAAACGCGGGCTGCTCGGCCACCTTTTCAACGGCTATGAGGACAAGTACATCAAGGAGGAGTTGAAGCCCGTGATTGCGCGTTTCCGCACGGCCGAAACGCAGGATGCGCGCTGCACGCTGGATGGACCGGTGCTTACCGAGGACGAGGCAAGATCGCTGTCGCTATCGAGTGTGGGTGGGGCGACGTAGATCGCCATTTGGCGGGGTTTTCGGAGCATAAATGCTCTGCAAGGCCCGCCGGTACTAGAGTTCCCTATTGCGCCGCTGCGCTTTCGCGTTGCCGACGCGCCTCAAACAGGCACACCCCCGACGCCACCGATACGTTCAGGCTCTCCACCGCGCCGAACATCGGAATGCTGATTATCTGGTCGCAGTTTTCGCGGGTGAGGCGACGCAGGCCTTCGCCCTCGGCCCCCAGCACCCACGCCAGCGGACCGCCGAGCTTTGTCTCGAACAGCGATGATTCGCCGTCTTCATCAGCGCCGACGATCCAGATTTCGCGGTCTTTCAATTCGCGCAATGTGCGCGCGAGATTGGTGACGGTGATATAGGGGATGGACTCTGCAGCACCTGACGCCACTTTCATCGCGACAGCGGTGAGCCCGACGCTTCGATCCTTGGGTGCGATTACTGCGTGTGCGCCAGCGGCGTCAGCTACGCGCAAACAGGCACCGAGGTTATGCGGGTCGGTGACGCCATCGAGCAGCAACAGCAGCGGCGGGACTGTCAACAGGTCTAGAACGTCATCGACAAATTGCGGCAGTACAGCGGCCTCAACATTCGCGACCACGCCCTGATGACGCGCGTTGCCCGTCATGCCATCGAGGCGCTTGCCATCGACCAGCATGACGCGCAAATCTTTAACCTTGGCGTTCTCGATCAGCGCCTGCATGCGCTTGTCGTCGCGCTTGGCATCGACAAATATTTCGCGCACGCTTTCCGCACGGGTGCGCATGCGCGCACCGACGGCGTGAAAACCAAAAATAATCTGCGGTTTCATTTCTTCTTTTTCGAGAGCAACGCCGCAGGTTTCTTTATTTTAGGCGCAGGTTGCGTGGCAACTTTTACTTTCGCGGCGGCTTTGCCCTTGGGCGCGGCAGCACCAAAGCCTGCCATTGGTGTCGTCGGTGGATTGGCACTGCTCACCGTGATGACGGTTTTGTCCGCCTTCGCTTCGCGCGACTGACGGGTTTCACGCGGCGGTTGCGATAGAACTCGTGGCGGCGCCGACGGCGCTTTCACACCTTTCTCCAGCGCAGCCTTTGCGACTTTATTTTTTCCGGTATTCCAGGGTGAAGATTTGCCTTTGCTTTCGGCGACATCATCGTCAGTGGCGATGGCTTTTTTCATTAGCTCGCCAGCGAGTGAGAAATCGATCTTGCTGGTTTCGATGTCCACGCGCGCGACCTTGATATTGACGCGGTCCGACAGTTGGAATTTTTTCTTGGTGCGCTCGCCAATGATGGCGTGCTTGGCCTGGTCAAAATGAAAGTAGTCCTGACCGAACTCGGAGATATGTACCAGGCCTTCGACGTACACCTCATCAAGCGTGACAAATATCCCAAATCCGGTAACACCGGTGATGGTGCCGGCGAATGTTTCGCCTAAACGATCTTTCATGTAGTAGCACTTCAGCCATGCGGTTACATCGCGCGTTGCTTCATCAGCGCGGCGCTCGGTCGCGGAGCATTGCATGCCCAGCTGGTCCCACGGCACTTTCGGGTCGTACGTGGTGCTGTGCAAAATTGCCTTGATGGCGCGATGCGTCAGCAGATCCGGGTAGCGCCGGATCGGTGAGGTGAAATGCGTATACGCGTCATATGACAAGCCAAAGTGGCCGATATTGTCGGGGCTATAAACCGCCTGCTTCATTGAACGCAGCAGCACTGTCTGCAACAAGGGCGCATCGGGGCGGCCCTTGATTTTCTTCAGCAGTTCGGCATAGTCGCGCGGGCTTGGTGTCTTGCCACCCGGCAGTACAAGCGCAAAATCTTTCAGCATCGTGCGCAGTCCTTCGAGCTTTTCTTCGCTCGGCCCGGCGTGGATGCGATACAGCGCGGGATGCTCGTGCTCAATCAGGAAATTAGCCGTGCTCACGTTGGCTGCAAGCATGCACTCTTCGATCAGGCGATGCGCATCGTTTCGCGTGGAAGGCACGATGTTTTCAATCTTGCCGCCATCGGTGAACAGCATCACGGTCTCGGCGGTATCGAAATCGATGGCACCGCGCTTATTGCGTGCTGCCAGCAAAACCTGAAACACCTCGTCCAGATGATGCATGTGCGGCCACAGATTTTTGGCGATGCCGTGATCGGGCTCGTTTACGTAAAGAAGCTTTGCTACATTGGTGTAAGTGAGGCGCGCGGCGGAATGAAAAACTGCTTCCATGAATTCGTAACGCTTGATTTCTCCGGTGGCAGAAATCGACATTTCGCAGACCAGTGCCAAGCGGTCAACATCAGGCTTCAACGAGCACATCTCGTTCGATAACGCTTCGGGAAGCATCGGAATCACGCGCCGCGGGAAGTACACTGAATTGCCGCGAAGGCGCGCTTCGCGGTCCAGCGCGTCGCCGGTTTTCACGTAATGCGATACGTCGGCAATCGCGACCAGCAGGCGAAAGCCCTTGCCTTGACGCTCGCAATACACCGCATCGTCAAAATCGCGTGCGGTTTCGCCGTCGATGGTGACAAACGGCAAATCGCGCAAATCAGCGCGATCCTTCATATCCGCAGCAGTCACTTTTTTCGGGACTTTTTTCTCCAGCGCCTCAACATCATCGGGCCAGATGTACGGAAGATCGTGCTTGCGGAGCGCAATCTCGATCTCCATGCCGGGGTCGGCATAATTGCCCAGCACTTCGGTCACGCGCGCGACGGGCTCGGAATTTTTAGCCGGTTGCGCAACCAGTTCAACCATCACCACCTGACCTGACTTGGCACCGCCATCAAAACCTGGTTCCACCAGAATGTCCTGGCTGATACGTTTATTCTCGGCGACCACAAACAGTACGCCGCGCTCGGCGAACAGGCGCCCGACCAACTTGGTATTTTTCCGTTCCAGCACCTCAACAATGGAACCCTCGCGGCGGCCACGACGATCAACACCCACTTCGCGCACCATCGCGCGATCACCGTCGAGTACCTTGTGCATTTGCTTCGGGCCAAGAAACAGATCGTCTGAACCATTGTCCGGAACCAGAAAACCAAAGCCATCCGGATGCCCCTGCACACGGCCGGGAATCAGATCGAGTTTTTCAACGAGGCAAATATCGCCATGGCGATTGCGCATCACCTGTGCCTCGCGCTCCATCGCTGCCAGGCGGCGCGTGAAGCCGTCCATTTCTTCACTGCCGATGTCGAGCACATCGATCAGTTGCGCCATGTTCATCGGGATGCCGGTCTTGGCGAGCACCTCTAGAATCAATTCCCGGCTGGGAAGCGGATTTTCGTACTTTGCCTGCTCACGTGCCTTGTGTGGATCGGCAGCGCGAGCGGAGGGGTGCGACTTATTGTTTTTCTTGGTCAAAATGGCTTCCGCAATCTATGAAGTGGGCAATGAAGCTGTAAAGGTGGACAGGATCAACGCTATTCGCTATTCTTCGGCCTCATTTTACGCGAAGCGCCGCATTCACGAAACGTTATTGCAAGCGCCTAGCAACCTGTAAGCCCGGATGGCGGAATTGGTAGACGCACTAGGTTCAGGTCCTAGCGCCGGCAACGGTGTGGAGGTTCGAGTCCTCTTTCGGGCACCAAATTAAAAAACCGCTTCGGCGGTTTTTTTTCGCCCCCCGAAAAGCGATGCCCTGCGGCATCGCGTGGGGACTCGAAAGGCATCCGATGCAGCGGATGCCGGGGTCGCGCGAGCGCAGCGAAGTGTGACCGAGTCC
>JBKJMK010000023.1:0-2712 GCA_046596005.1 Usitatibacteraceae bacterium
GGGGAAACCGAGTTCGATATTCGATGCGGCGACACGATCAAGATTGCGCCGGGAACGCGGCATAACGTGACCTGCACCGGCGGCGAGGCACTGAGAATTCTTTGTCTGTCTCATCCGGCGTATTCGGATGAAGATACCGTGCTGTTGTAGCGAATTGTGGAAGGAAAATCCGTAGATTTTTCAGGTCACGCTGCCCAGAATCGCTGCCAACTCTTCACTCGATTTCCAATGATGCCCGCAGACATAGCGTGGTATCCACCAGCGGTTTGTCCCGCGTGTGACGGGTGCTGGCTCGACTGAAAAGGCGGCGCGCACGAACTGCCCTCCGTCGGCCTCCGCTTGCTGCGGCAAATACTCTTCAAGCAGGTAGCTATTCGCGGTGCCATAAGGAAACGCGAACAATTCTACGCCGGGATTCGGCGCAACACGTGCGATAGATTCTGCGGCAAGCTTGATCTGGGCATCCGCATCCGTTTTGTTATCGACGCCTGCGAACGTGCCTTTTAGCTGGTCACGCTGGGCAATTGTTGGCAGCGAATCGTGGCAATGATCCCAACTGTGATTGGCAATGTGAAAAAAACCGGAGGCGACCGCTGGCTGCCACCAGCGTTCGCTCATCCATCCACGACCGAGGATGCCGGTGCGATCCATGGTATCGCGCGCATCGGGTGACGCGATGACGAATGAGGTCGCATGCATGGTTGGCTGGGCACCAGGGTTCGCAACCGCGAAATCGCGCATGATATTGAGCATGCTCCGCTGTAGCCCGGCGGACGGATGCGGAAGATCTTCAAAGTCAAAATTGGTGCCGTCATCGAACGTAATCGCGATACTTTTTTCAGGCCACACGGCGTTCGGCTCGAGCAAAAGCTGAACAAGATCAGCCAACGGAATAACGCGCCATCCAAGCGCCGTTAGCAGGGCGATGTCTTCCCGAAATGCAACGTGATCGTTGCCGAGATAGTTGTTGCCCTCGATGTTGAGAGAGTGGTAAGTGAGGATCGGGATATTGTTCATGTCGCTAGAATGAGCCAATTTTGCTGATATGGTCAACCCATGTGCGTTTCGAAGCTTCTGGCAAGGCACCCATCCATTTCACGATCAGATGCGGATGCCCGGTTTGGACAAACCCTACGCGTAAATCGACCCGCAACGCTCGCCGGTCGTCGCAATAGCCGAACCATGCCACGCAATCGGTCAACTGCGTCGCGGCAGTTTCCATCATGATTTGTGCGATACCACCCCGCGCGCTGCACTCCGTGAATTCCACCTTCGGTAAACGACGATAGAAAGTTTTCTGGACTGTGAGCCCGCCTTCGAGATAGACATCCTTGTATTTGAACCAGTTACAGAATCCGACACATTCTTCTGTGCCATCCGGCCATGTATAGATCGCAACAAATTGGTGCCAGTCGTCAGGTGCGACTCGCGTGTCGAGAATACGGTATTCGACGGGGGCTGGAAAATCGCTGTTGAACGATTCCCGAAATAGCGTGCTGGCATAGCGAGCGGCTTCTTTTGTTTCGAATACGTTCAGTGCGTCATTGAATCTGGTCATGGGTGTTTTTGCATTCGTATTGATCCGGCGACTACGTATGTTCATCTCGCCATCGCGCATCCGCCTCTCCCTCGTGGCAGATGGGGCCGCCAATCAATCAGAGATTTTAATTACCGGATCAACAGATGAGTGGAATTGCCAATCTCAAGCATTGGCGAGGCTTTCCAGCCAATTATGCCCTGAAATCCGCGCCAGCTCTAGTGTTGCGTGATCGCGGCCAGGTGGGCACAACCTGTGGCATTGAGCCACGGCAAGCGTGGCTGGCATGACGTTTTGTAACGGCATGATGATTCTGGCATCATTGTGTTGGCAGGTCTCAAATAATCAACTGAAGTCCAGTTAGCCAACTGCTTCAATCTGCGCTAGCCTTATTATTTTTCGGGATGATTCAAACTTCCTTCTTGGGTCAGCGTTTGGCGGTCTCAGAGGGCGTAGCCATTGATCTCAGCCCTCTCAACGCCCGGTCGATAGCTGTGACGAGAATCCAAACTTGTCAAGATCATGGAGACACCAAATTGAAACAAATTCCAATATTCATCCATGACTGATTCTGCCAAAGCACTCGCCGCAGAGTCACCGCTTGAAGTTGCAAAGCTGCATATCGCTACATTGCAAGCAGATCCGGCCAACATCAACGCGCATAACGCACTGGAGTTACTGAAGGCACCGCAAGCGTATGGACGCTGGATGCACGTGAATTGCCTCATTGACCCGCGTGACGATATTTTCCATTTCTTTGCCAATCACGAGATCGCAAAAAATCCGATCCGTGAGTACCTTTCCGATGGCTGGCGAACGCTCTCGGAGTTGATGGTCATTCTCGAAACGCTCGACAAACCCCTGCTGAAAATGGATAGCGTGCTGGAGTTCGCCGCTGGATTCGGTCGCTTCACCCGTCATCTCACGCGGGTATTGCCGACGCGCGTCACATGTGCGGACGTATTGCCTGGGAGTCTCGATTTCTTGCGCGAGCAGTTCGGCGTGAAGACAATGCTTTCGATGCATAAGCCGGCGTCTGTGGTATTCCCCGCGCAGTACGATCTGGTTTTCGTGTTGTCGATGTTCACCCACCTGCCGCCAACCGCGTGGCAGCCTTGGCTTCGCACCCTCGCGAAGGCAGTAAAACCGGGTGGCCTGCTCGTTTTCAGTGTGTG
>JBKJMK010000058.1:0-6992 GCA_046596005.1 Usitatibacteraceae bacterium
AAATCTTTCAGGCCAGTTGCAGGAAGCGCGCTGGTTGATAAAAAATGTTCAGCAGCGGTTCGAAACCATATTGCGTGTTACGCAAGCCATTGTTGAGCGCCAACGTCATTTCTTTGAGCCCGGTGAGGTCGCAATGCGACCACTCGTGCTTCGCGAGATAGCCGACCAGGTTGGATTACATGAGTCGACCATTTCACGAGTGACAACACAGAAGTATATGCTTACACCGCGCGGGATTTTTGAGTTGAAATACTTCTTTGGATCGAGCGTTGCGACGGAAGAGGGAGGGGCCTGCTCGTCGACCGCGATACGTGCCCTAATCAAGCAATTAGTTCACGCCGAAGATACAAAAAAACCACTGTCGGATCATCGAATTTCAGATATTCTGGGTCAACAGGGAATTGTTGTGGCGCGACGCACTGTGGCGAAGTACCGCGAGGCGATGCAGATTCAACCAGCAAATTTACGTAAATACTTTAGCAGCGGCGTTTAGTGAAACTCATGTAATTTTTCACGATGCGGTAGAAAACAGGTAGCGCTTGTCGTACAGATGGGTTGTTGCTTGTGATGTCATTTTAGTCGTTAACTTGTACAAGTTGCACAGCGCAGCTTCAAAACGGCGTTGGCAACTTTTGAAAGGAGATTGACAAATGAATTTGAACATGACCGGCCATCACCTCGAAATCACACCTTCAATACGTGATTACGTTTTTTCCAAGATGACCCGTATCAACCGGCACTTCGATCACGTGATCGACGTAAACATGATTCTAAGCGTCGAAAAACTGCGTCAGAAGATCGAAGCTAACGTCCACCTCTCAGGAAAAGATATTTTTGTCGAAAGCGAGAATCCAGACATGTACGCTGCGATTGATCTACTGGTGGATAAGTTGGATCGTCAGATCATCAAACATAAAGAAAAAGTCAAAAATAAACATGACATTTCGGCGCTGAAAAGAATGCCCCCAGACGCCGAGTAAGCCCATGCGGCCGGTATCAGACCGGCCGCTACTCCGCGTCGCCAACAATTTTTCCAGTGTTTCAGAAAAACATACGCTCACCGCTGCGCACCTGCGGCGGAAAAAAACGTTATCCTACGAGCCTTTTCCAGAATGCTGACAACCTCCAGCCCTTTCTCAGACCGTAACCTCTCATCAGTCTCATGAATTTCATTAACAAAACGCTATCGGCCTCGCGGATCGCCATTGATGTCGATCTCACCAGCAAGAAACGCCTCTTTGAACAAATTGGCCTGATGTTCGAAAATGAAAACAGGATTGCAAGGGCCAGCGTTTTTGATGCGCTTTTCGCACGAGAAAAACTCGGTTCCACTGGATTGGGCTTTCAGGTTGCCATTCCACATGGACGTATAAAAAATTTGCGGGATACCGTTGCCGTATTTGTTCGTGCAAAGGAAGGCATCCCCTTTGAATCGCCCGACGGCGAGCCAGTACGACTGGTATTTGCCATGCTGGTACCAGAACACGCCACCGAGCATCATTTGAATATGCTTTCAGAACTCGCTGAAATATTTAGCGATGCCGAATTGCGCGACAAATTGTTGACGGAAAAAAGTCCTGTCACTATCTATAAATTGCTGACTGAATGGTCGCCGTATGCCGCGTTTAAGCGTACAGCAGCTATTTGATGATAGACGCGAAAAACTTCAACTGACCTGGGTCGGCGGTCAGAAGGGTGCCTCACGCGAACTCACCCACGAGGCGCTCAATCGTCCCGGCGTTGGATTGGTTGGGCATCTCAATCTAATACACCCGATTCTGATGCAGGCACTCGGGTCCAGCGACCTTGAATACCTGAGCAATCAGCCTCCCGGGTCGCGCACCGAGAGCCTGAATACGTTGTGTGCCGGCGAGACACTTTGCATCTTTTTATGTGACGGTGCGGACGCGCCGGATTTTTTGGTCGACGCATGTGATCGACACGCGACACCGTTGTTTCTATCGCAAAAGCAAAGTCGCGTGTTTGTCAATCTGCTCAGACCTTATCTGCAACGCGAGCTATCTGAAGTTACTACCAGCCATGGTGTTTTTCTTGATGTTCTCGGTTTCGGCACATTGATTACTGGCGACTCCCAAATCGGCAAAAGCGAGCTCGCGCTGGAGCTGATTTCGCGCGGTGCTGGCTTGGTTGCTGATGACGCAGTAGAGCTGTATCAAGTTGGGCCCGAAACCATACAAGGCCGTTGTCCTGCCCTGCTGCGCGATTTTCTCGAGGTGCGCGGCATAGGGGTGCTGAATATCAGGGCTATTTTTGGCGAGACCGCTGTCAGGCCGCGTAAAACCCTGCGATTGATTGTCCATCTGGAACGCCCCACCGATGAGTATTTCCGTGCTTTGAATCGGCTACAAACCAAGTCAAGCGCCACCACGATTCTCGGTGTTGAAATACTAACGGTCACTTTGGCTGTTGTGGCCGGAAGAAACCTCGCGGTACTGGTGGAGGCGGCCGTGCGCAACTACATCCTGCAAACCCGTGGATATGACTCAACAAAGGATTTCATTGATCGGCACGAGGAGGCAATGCGAGATCAACCCGCTGATGCGGAGGGCGAAAAAGTCTCGGACAAATTCAATGATACCAGCGCGTTCCGTGCTTACAGTACTGAATGAAGCAACTACCCACATGTCAGTAAATTCAACGGCGGTGAGTGCCAAATAATGCAGATCATTCTCGTAAGCGGCCTTTCGGGTTCCGGCAAAAGTGTTGCGTTGAAGGCGCTTGAGGATACTGGTTATTTTGCGGTGGACAATCTGCCTGCCAGCCTGATCAACGCATTGATCGACTCGATAAAAGCCAGTAGCGAGAAAGTAGCAATCAGCATTGACGCACGTACCGGCGAAACCATCGCGACGCTGCCGAACACGATCAAAGAATTGACCGCAAGAGGCATCGATTGTCGCGTAATATTTCTGGAAGCAAATGACGATGCGCTTGCGCGAAGATTTTCAGAGACGCGGCGTCCACATCCATTGGCCGATAAAATTACTGGGGGGGTAGTGGCCTGTATCAAGGAAGAGCGTCGCATGTTGGCTGATATAGCCGAGCTTGGTCATCGCATGGACACTTCCGATGCCAACCCAAACGCATTGCGAGGTTGGATCAAAGACTGGCTTAAGGTGGATCGCAATCGCATTGCATTGACGTTCCAATCGTTCGGTTTCAAGCACGGCATTCCCATGGACGCCGATCTGGTTTTTGACGCGCGCTTCTTGCCAAATCCGTTTTACGACCCATTGCTAAAGCACCTGACCGGCAAGGATGTACAGGTAGTAGAATTTCTTCAGGCAGACCTTAATGTTGCACACTTTATCGACGACATCGCGTCGTTTCTGCTTCGATGGCTGCCTTCATTCATGCGTGACAATCGTGCCGCGCTGACAATTGCCATTGGCTGCACCGGCGGGCAACATCGCTCTGTCTATATTGTTGAGGAATTGGCTCAACGCTTTGGTTCTGAACAGCAGGTGCTGATACGACACCGGGACCTAAGTTGATTTAGTTTTCGCTGAATGCTGGCCATGATCAAATCCATTCTTGCAAGCGTCACCAATTCGCTCCGCAGCTCGTTAAAAACCAATCCAGAACCGTCCGTGGAAATACCACTATTTCCGCTCGGTTCGGTATTGTTTCCCGGCGGCACGATGGCATTGAAAATTTTTGAACAGCGTTACCTTGAGATGGCCAAAACCAGCCTCAAGACTGGGTCCCCTTTCGGGATTGCGCTCATTAGTGAGGGCGAGGAAGTGGGCATCCCTGCCGTGTCGGAGTCCATCGGCACAATCGCCCAGGTGACAGACTGGGATATGCAAAACCTTGGTGTCTTGCAATTGCGCGTGAAAGGTACAGAACGATTCCAGCTACTTTCGCAATCGATCTCTCGAAACGGTCTCATCACGGGTGAAATTTCAATACTGCCCAACGATATGCACATTGATTGTCCCGAACATACCGCTTGCGCAGAATTTCTGCGCAATATTTTTGCGCAGACCAGCGCAGACAGTACGCCGGACGAACAGCGTTTCGACGATGCAGGCTGGGTGGGCTTTCGGCTGGCCGAACTATTGCCTTTCAATAGCGCAATAAAGCAAAAAATGCTCGAACTCACCGATGCGCGAATACGCCTTGAAATAATCTATCGATTTTTGAAAGACCAACGGTTAATTGGTTAAGTTGATTGCACAGCTTTGAGGATGCGTTTTACCGGCGCGGGAATAGCCGCTTCCATTGCATCATCCAGACTCAGCCAGATCAAGCCGGGCTCCATGGCCTGCAGCGGAAGTTTCGCCAGGGTGACTTCTACCGGGAAAATTGACAACGAAAAATGGGTAAAGCCGTGATCGACACGAGTCATCTCGCGCATTGCGGGTGCAGAGAGACCGTAGCGTAATTGCAATCGTCGGGCAATGTCCTCGTCAATGGGCAATTCAGGCAAGCTCCACAATCCCCCCCAGATGCCGGTTGGCGGGCGCTTTTCAAGCAACACTTCGCCAGACGAAATAATAACCAGCATCCGTATCTGTCGGTGCGGCACTTCCCGTTTCTTGCCTTTCCCAGGCAATGCATTGACGAGATCTTTCTCCAGCGCACTGCAACTCTTGCGCACAGGACAGAGCGGGCATGCGGGTTGATTACGTTTACAGATCGTCGCCCCGAGGTCCATCAGGCCCTGCGTATACGCTTCTACTTGCGTTTGTGGCAAATTTGCTTCGGCAAGCAGCCACATGCTGTCTTCTACCTGCTTCGTCCTGACATCACCCTCCACACAAAAATGGCGCGCGAATACGCGCTTCACATTGCCATCGAGAATTGCGCGCTTCTCACCAAATGCAAATGCGCTGATCGCGGCCGCAGTCGAACGTCCGATGCCTGCCAGCGCATGAATGGCATCAAACTCTTTCGGGAAACTTCCATCATGTTTTTCTAGTATTTGCTGCGCGCCGCGGTGCAGATTCCGTACGCGCGCGTAATAACCCAATCCTGCCCAAAATGGCATCACGTCATCAAGAGACGCAGTCGCCAAGGTATCGATGTCAGGGAAACGCGCGAGGAAGCGGTTGTAGTAAGGCACAACCGCTGCGACCTGCGTTTGCTGCAGCATGACTTCTGACAGCCAGATGCGGTATGGATCGCGCGTGTTTTGCCACGGCAATTCATGGCGCCCTTCGCGTTTTTGCCAGACGATTATTTTTCTTGCAAATGCGCTCATAACTCTTGGGGATGAAAATTCGCCACGATAATAGCACGCGATTTTTCGCTTTCTGTTGGGTTGTGGGTTTGATTTTAAAATAGTCATTGACTATTAAAATAATATAGTCAATCTATTAGACCAATTACCATGAACGCTGTATCTAAGCGCTTTGCATTGCGCAGACCATCAATTGATTATTGAACAGGAGATTCAGCATGAAACTCAAAGGCGCCAAAACCCACGACAATCTGAAAGCCGTCTTTGCGGGTGAAAGCCAAGCCAACCGTCGTTACCTGTATTTCGCGAACAAGGCCGATGTTGAAGGCAACACTGAAGTTGCCGCATTATTCCGCTCCACCGCGGAAGGTGAGACCGGCCATGCACATGGCCATCTTGACTACCTGGCATCCGTCGGCGATCCAGCCACCGATCTACCAATCGGCACCTCGGAAAACAACCTTAAAGCAGCTGTAGCTGGCGAAACGCATGAGTACACCGATATGTACCCAGGCATGGCTAAGTCAGCGCGTGAGGAAGGTTTCGAGGAAATCGGCGACTGGTTTGAAACGCTGGCCAAGGCCGAGCGTTCGCACGCAAACAAGTTCCAAAAAGCGTTGGACGCATTGGTAACTGCATAAAGCTGAACGCATAACACGGCTCCACCATCCGGCAGGGGACATGTGTTCCCCTGCTTGAGTCGTTCTCTCTAATTCTAGGGCTCAACTGAAAATGTCCACCCGCGAAGGCAGCCTAGAGGCACCCACTCGACATCCCATCGACTGGAATAATCCCGACTTTTACTCGGCTGCGTCTGCATTGAAGGAAATGGAGCGGGTGTTTGATATTTGTCACGGCTGCCGTCGTTGCGTGTCCTTGTGCAATGCGTTCCCGCGACTGTTCGATCTCATAGATGAGAGCCCGACACTTGAAATGGACGGCGTGCCCAAGGAAAAATATTGGGAAATCGTCGATCAATGTTATTTGTGCGACGTCTGCTACATGACCAAATGTCCGTACGTGCCGCCGCATCCGTGGAATGTTGATTTTCCGCATCTGATGTTGCGCGCCAAGGCAATCCAGTTCAAACAAGGTTCTCCCACTAAATTCCGCGATACCAATCTCTCATCGACTGATCGTAACGGCAAGCTGGCGACAATTCCAATCGTTGTTCAGTTTGTAAATGCGTCGGTCAAGGTGCCGATGGTACGAAAAATGCTGGCATCCACCCTCGGCGTGCACAAAGATGCGTGGCTACCCGAGTTTACTGCCAAGAAATTTCGCAATAATGTATCGACCAGCAAAACCACCGCCTCGATCGACGGTAAGCGCACCAAGGGCAAGGTGGCAATATTTTCCACCTGCTATGTGAACTATAACGAGCCCGGCATCGGCCATGATCTCACCAAAATTCTCGACCACAACGACATTGCCTATGTAATCGTCGAAAAGGAAGCTTGTTGCGGCATGCCCAAGCTTGAACTGGGTGATCTTGAATCAGTCGCAGCGCTAAAAGAAAAAAACATTCCTCCGTTGGCCAAGCTAGCGCATAAGGGCTACACAATCATCACGCCGATTCCATCCTGTACGTTGATGTTCAAGCAAGAACTCCCGTTACTGTTTCCGAACGACGCTGACGTACAAACGGTGAAAGCAGCGATGATGGACCCGTTTGAGTATCTGATTGGACGCGAGAAAGATGGGTTGCTGAAGAAAAATTTTCAGACCAGACTCGGCAACGTGTCCTATCACATACCCTGCCACTCACGCGTGCAAAATGTTGGGC
>JBKJMK010000110.1:0-4364 GCA_046596005.1 Usitatibacteraceae bacterium
CCTGCTGCCTCGTAGCGAAATTGCCACGTTGTCCCGTATCGCGACCAAACGCCGAACTGCCATACCGGTTCCGGCCCGCCGGGTTTGAGTCTTAGTACGACGTCTTCCGGAAACGCCACAATGCGTTCTGTCGAGATGACGGGTTTTGCGGGTGTTTCGTCGCCCAGCCACGGCGTCGTCGGCGAAAGCGCCGCACCGGCATAGCTGTCGCGCCTCAACAGGTCGCTGATTGATTTGCGATTCTGTAGTAGCGCCACCATGCTGAAATGAACATGGCCGCGCGCAAGTGGCTGCATGTTTGCACGACCCCGGGTTAGTGCAATCTGGTTAAGAATTTCCGTCGGCTCCCAGGTGCGTGGGTTATCGCCCGGGTTCGGGTTTGCGCCCGCCAGGATGCGGCCGGTGTAAAGGCCCGGCCAGACATGGCGTTTGGCCGTGTTTTGGGCGAGCCAATAATCGAGCAGCACACCGAACGCCTGTGGTGGTTGGTCGATGGCCCAATAGAGTTGCGGCACGAGGTAATCCATCCAGCCTTTCTGCAGCCACAACTCGACATCTGCATAAAGCTTGTCGTATTGGCTGAACCCGGCAATACCGGCAGGACGTAGTGCGGGTTTGCCTAATCCGAATGGGCTGACGCCGAATTTCACCCAACGCTTTTCGTGCTTGATGCCGGTATAAATTTTTTCAATCAGGTCATTCACATTTTGACGCCGCCAATCAGCGCGGGCGAGTTTACCGCCAGCAAGCAAGTAATTGCCCCACGCGGCATCGTCCGGGAAATCAATCTCGACCGCCGTGATGGAAGGTGATGTCGCCGCCGTGACCGGATAAGGGTAGAAGTAGTCATCGATGTGCACGCCGTCGATGTCATAGCGGCGCACTACATCCATAATGACGTCAAGTGTGCGCTGCGCTGCGGCCGGTTCACCCGGATCCATCCACAGGTAGCCGCCATAGGATTTAACGGCCGTCGGGTTGGTGTTGGCGATATGGTCGCGGGAAGGTGCGGATTTGGCCGACACGTGTCGGGCGCGGTAGGGATTGAACCACGCGTGCAACTCGATTCCGCGCGCGTGCGCCTTCTCGATCCATTCCGCGAGTGGATCGTAGAACGGCTGTGGTGCCCTGCCTTGCTCGCCGGTTAAATACTCGGACCATGGCTCGATTTTTGAATCGTACAACGCATCTGCGCTGGTGCGGACCTGCAAAATGATCGTATTGAGGTTGAGTTGTTTGGTCCGTTCGATGATCGCCACGATCTCCGCTTTTTGTTGATCGACGGTCAGGTCTTTGCGACTTGGCCAATCAATGTTTGCCACCGTCGCGACCCAGACGGCACGGAATTCGCGCGGGGTTGGTGGCGGAATATTGGCGGGGTCGTCTGGACTGGTGGGCGACTTGGTGACCTGTGCGCAGCCGGCAACGAACAATGTGCAGAACATGAGGGCGTAGAACGCCATTCGGCGGGTGCCTTCAGCCATTAGTGGCCGGGAAGCCGCGCCAAATATGGAGTTTGCCGAAATATAAGTGGAATGTCTGCTGTCGTCCCGGCCTTCGCCAAGGTGAGGATATCCGGGAAGGCGAGATGCCCCAGTTGTTAAATCTTTACAAACCATTTTTTTCTCCACATGAACCAGGCAACGAAAAACATCGCGAGGTTGAACAAAATCGCAAACACCAGCGACGCATTTGCCGGCGCAATCGGCAACGATTGCAAGGGCGCATACAACCACGCCTTGAGTGAAATAGCGCCGCCGCTATCGGTTGAAATTTTTATGAACCCCAGCATTTTGGCGATGAAACCGGAAAACGCAAAGATGAACAATGCATTCATGCCATAGATGGTGAATGGCAGAAAAATATTGTGCGTGTTGGTGCGCAATCGCGCTGACGCATTGGCGTCCATCAACCAATAAAAACAGGAAAAAATGAGCAGTGCCCAGCCAGTCATGAAAATGCTGAACGATACTGTCCAGAGGCTTTTGTTGATCGGCATGAACGTGGCGTCAATGATCGCACCCAGCCACAGGCAGAGGAGACCGGCAAGCATCATCCACACCGTCTTATCGGCAGTTGAGGTTTTCGACAGCAGCCACCGGCCGGCCAGCACACCGAACAACTGACTGCACAGCGCGGGCAGTGTGCTGACGAGACCCTCGGGGTCCCACGTCTTTGATTTGGCCCACAGATGACCTTCGAGCAACAGCCGATCAATGAATGCGCCAACGTCACGCCCCGGTTCGAGCACGCCTGCGGCGACTCGGCCCTGCACATCCGGCACTGGTACGAACAACATCAGTAGCGTGTAAATTGCGAGGAGGCCGATGATCCAGGCGCACTGTTGTCTCCAATTGAAATACACAACGATTGGCGCGGCCAGCAGTGTGCACAGCGCAATACGCTGCAACACACCGGGAATGCGTACCGTTTCAAAGTTGAAAGCCGGTATCAGGTTCAGCATTAAGCCAATCAGGAAAATGATCGTGGCACGTTTAAAGAGTTGCCGTAACAATGTCCCCTTGTCATCACCGGCCTCAGCTCTGCGGCCCAGCGAAAACGTCATCGACACGCCGCAGATGAACAGAAAAAATGGAAAGACCCAATCGGTAAACGTCCAGCCATTCCATTCGGCGTGGCCGAGCTGCGTATAAATGTTGCCCCAGTCGCCAGGATTGTTCACCAGCACCATGCTGGCGATGGTGAAACCGCGAAAGGCGTCGAGCGAAATCAGGCGAGCGGTGCCTGACTGGGCCACTTCAGCTTTCAATCTTTTTGCCGAACGCCGGGTCAATTTTTATGAATGCCGTCACCAGTAAAGACGGCAGCGTGGCGATGCACACCCAGATGAAAAAATGTTGATAGCCAAGTTGCTCCTGAATCCAGCCGCTGGCCATACCGGGCAACATCATTCCCAGCGCCATGAAACCGGTACAGATTGCATAGTGCGCAGTTTTGTGTGTGCCGTCGGCAACCATGATCATGAAAAGCAGGTATGCCGCGAAACCAAAGCCGTAGCCGAATTGCTCCACGGCAATCGCTGTCGCAATGACGACAACACTGTCTGGCAATGCGTAGGCAAGAAACACAAACGCCAGATTCGGCAGGTGTACCGAAAGCAGCATCGGCCAGATCCAGCGCTTCAAGCCATGACGTGAAATCGCGTAGCCGCCGAGCAAGCCGCCGAGGGTAAGGGCGATTACGCCGATGGTTCCGTACACCAGACCGACTTGCGCGGTGGTTAAGCCGAGCCCACCCTTGCTGCCAGGGTCAAGCAAAAAAGGCGCTGCCAGCTTTAACGCCTGTGCTTCGCCAAAACGAAACAGCAGCAGGAAAGCGAGAATGATAAAAATATCTTTACGCTTGAAAAATGCCGTAAAGGTAGAGATGAATTCGTTGGCTATCGCACTGCCAGTCCCAGCCTCAATAACTGCCGCACTACGCAATAGTGGTTGATCGGCAGTCGGAACCGGCAAAACAAAGCGGTGGTAAATGAACAGCAGGAAAAACATTCCCGCCAGAATGAAGAAAATGATCGACCACGCCAATGGAACGTTGCCGGTCTGCTCGCTGATCTTTCCGGCGAGAAACACCAGTCCGCCTTGTCCCGCGATCATGGCGATACGATAAAAAGTGCTGCGCACACCAACAAACGCTGCCTGCTGATGTTGCGGCAGTGCCAGCATGTAAAAGCCATCGGCGGCAATATCGTGCGTGGCGGAACTAAATGCCATCAACCAGAACACTGCCAGCGTGATCTGAAAAAAATGTGCGGTCGGAATCGTCAGCGCGACGAGTGCCAGCGCCGCACCGATGACGAACTGCAAGGTGATTATCCAGAAGCGCTTCGTCCTGAACATATCCACCACCGGCGACCAGAGCGGTTTGATCACCCACGGCAGATACAGCCAACTGGTGTAGAGCGCAATATCGGTATTGGACAGTCCCAGATTCTTGTACATGATGACCGAAAGTGTCATCACCACGACATACGGAATCCCCTGGCCGAAATAAAGCGTCGGAATCCACCGCCACGGCTGATGGCGTTTACCGGGTTCTTCCGCTGGCTTCGTGTCCGTCATTGATTTCCCCGACCGATTAATTCATGCGCCCAATGGCAAGAAAAAAGGGGACCACAAGCGCCCCTTCTCCTCATTGTTAAAAAATGTAGGCCAGGCTCCCTTGGCAACACACCTGCATTCCTGACCAACCTGCTCTCTACTGCGTCCGTCAAACGTGCAAAGGGAGACTATCCGCCATCGCACGTCGCACACTGCCGTTTGCCATTGCGAGCCTTGCCTCCGCCTCGGCAATAGCAACTTTCTTGACGATGGCGACGATTGCCACCTTGATCTGGAAGCGAC
>JBKJMK010000167.1:0-7107 GCA_046596005.1 Usitatibacteraceae bacterium
AGTTGCAACCGTCACATTGGGATCACACATACGCCCATCCCCGCCGCTCGTCACCTGGATTCGCAAGCATCGCATTGTTCCTGTGCTCGCCACATGCTGGCACACGCCTCCCGTGGGATTTGTTACATTCACTGCGGTAAACGAATTTGCATTGGTGGCGAGCAGGCGCCCGAGCCCTGTGAATATCACGGTATTGTTTCCCCCGGCACCCCCGGAGGCAGCCACCCTCGCGTTCGCTGCACCTTCACTACCGGACTTGGCCTGCACGATTCTGGGTGCGTTGACTGCTGAAGGCGCAACATCACACGCACTCGTTGGATCGTCGAGGCTGACAACCCAACTGGTACCGGTTGAAGATAATACACAGCCATTTTCCAGGCTGTCGGTAAGCTGAAACCGGACGCTTGTATTTCGGCGCAGAGCCTCAGTCTTAGCCAATTGAATGCCGGAAATAACGCCATCGGCACTAGTGCGGATTTGCGTGTTCTGAATGAACTCAGTAAACGACGGTGCCGCGAGAGCAAGCAGCGTGGCGAACACCGCTATCCCTATCATCAATTCGACAATTGTCATGCCATGTTGCGTGAACCGATTTAGCACGTCTCACCCTTCTTGGTAACCCAGCAAGTGTTCGAATTTGTCCAACCCGGCAGACTGGTAAAAGTCGATGCGCGAACATTGTCTTGATTGACACTGTACACAAAGCCACCCATCCCCTCTGTTGCCTTTCCGGTTGCTGTGATCGTATAAGTAGTTAAAGTTCCGACACACCCGATATCGAAGTACCTGCTGCCAGCGGGGGCGCTTCCACCACAAGTCCACGGTGCGGCACCCCCGGCGTACGTGCGGTTATCCATGTAAGACTGTTCAACCTTGGTACGTCCATCCGCAAGAAATGAGGTGGCTTCCTGAATCTTGCCGCGTTGTACGTATCCGGTGTAATTGGGAATGGCTATGGCCGAAAGAATACCGATGATCGCTATAACAATCATCACTTCGATTAATGTGAACCCACTTGTAGAGCTGCTAAATTTTTTCATGTCTCCGCCTTTCTGATTAGGCCTGTGAATACTAGATTGAAATACCTTGCGCTTCCAATGAGACACGACAAACGGCAACATTGAAGGAACCAGCGGATAAATTTTATTGCAAGACGCAAGAATTAGCGCAAGTTTGTCAACTCTTTCACAAAAAATGGGAGCGTGCCGTTTATCGACCAGCGCCGTGTCGAACTCATCGCGGCCGCGACTTAGCTTTTCGCAAGATAGGGGCTTTGACTTGGCTTGCAGATTTGCCTGCGATATAATATGCGGCTGCCTTGCACATACGCTGTTGTAGCTCAGTTGGTAGAGCAACTGATTCGTAATCAGTAGGTCGGAGGTTCGATTCCTCTCAACAGCACCATCCGGGCTTAACTCGATACAGGTCTTATGAAATGTGCCCGCATAGCTCAGGGGTAGAGCAACCGCCTTGTAAGCGGTAGGTCGTCAGTTCGAATCCGACTGTGGGCACCACATTTTTCAATAGCGCTTTCGGGTTGCTGGGAACGTCAGGGGTACTTGATACTCCAACACACATGATACCGTCGCCCTCCGCTGCAAGTCTGCTTTTCAGCTGGATATTCCCTATAAGCATGCGCTCTCGAAATCCACCCCTCCTGGCATTGCTGGTTTTTGCACTCAGTGCAACTAATTTGTTTGCCGCTCCTGTCAAGACCCCCCACGTCGAGGCCGAAATTATCTCGCGGCATAACGCCGTTCAACCCGGACGGTCGATTGAGGCAGCACTGCGTCTGAAAATCATTGATCACTGGCATACGTACTGGCGAAACCCTGGGGATTCCGGTCTCCCCACAAAATTGACGTGGTCTTTGCCGGCCGGCATTACAGCCAGCCCGATTGAGTGGCCCTATCCGAAGCGGCTGCCACTTGGTCCGTTGATGAATTTTGGCTACGATGGCGAGGTTTTGCATCTGGTGACACTACAAACATCAACCGGATTAAAGACAGGCCAGAATGTCACGCTGAACGCCAAAGCCGAGTGGCTAGTGTGCAGTGATGTGTGCATTCCGGAAAGCGCCGATTTGTCAATCTCGCTACCGGTCGTCAACTCAACCCCCTTGTCCGACGTGCGCTGGGCGCAGGCATTCACGACAGCCCGCGCAGCGCTTCCGATGACTGCCAGTGGTTGGACGACGAAAGCAACCATTGATCGTAATAACGCCACCCTCATGCTCACGCCGCCGCCGGGTGAAGCAGTTGCGTCGGCTGAATATTTTTTTTACCCACTCCGCGAAGAAATCATCGCCAATGCCGGCAAGCAGACATCCAAGAGCGGCGCTGATGGCCTTCGTCTGACAATACCCCTTGCTGAACCGATTAATTCAACGCTCACAACGTTGGAGGGAGTGCTCGTCAGCAATCAGGGCTGGGGCAGGTCGCACCCCGGGAAAGCTTTGGCAGTGTCCGCACCGGTGGCCTATGCTCAAACAAGTTCCGTGCTATCCGGAGGAAAAGAAAGTACATCCGCAGAGCCAAAAAACAGTCCACAAAATCCTAACGAACTCGGTTTGGCAATCGCACTACTGTTCGCTTTCATTGGGGGCCTGATACTGAATCTGATGCCTTGTGTATTTCCGGTACTGGGAATTAAAGTGATGACCTTCGTACAGCATGCGCACGGCGAACAAAAACGCCTCAAGCAACAAGGGCTGGCATTTCTGGGCGGTGTTGTTGTTTCATTTTGGGTGTTGGCCGCATTGTTGGCCGCATTGCGTGCGGCCGGTGAATTGATCGGGTGGGGATTTCAATTGCAGTCGCCTGTATTTGTGACTTTGTTGGCAGTTTTATTTTTACTCATGGCACTGAATTTGAGCGGGGTATTCGAATTTGGCATGCGTTTGCAATCTGCGGCCGGCAGTCTCCAGACGGAAAGCAATCGCGGAAACGCAATGGACGCATTTTTATCCGGTGTACTGGCTACCATCATCGCCACGCCCTGCACTGCACCCTTCATGGGTGCGGCGCTGGGCTACACACTCAGCCAACCTGCATTTATTTCCTTTCTCGTCTTCACTGCAGTCGCTCTTGGCATGGCTACGCCGGTGTTGGCGTTATCGATGTTCCCGGGCTGGCTGCGGTATCTGCCCAAGCCCGGCGTCTGGATGGATACCTTCAAGCAATTCATGGCATTCCCACTGTTTGCAACGGTTGCGTGGCTCTCATGGGTGCTGGGTTCGCAGCAAGGCAACGATGGAGTGGGAATGCTGTTATTTGGCATGGTCATCATTGCATTCGGCGCGTGGCTGTATGGGCGCTGGCAGCTTGAGCATCCTGTTCGCGCGCTGATAGCAGCCGTTTCGCTATTACTCGTTGGGGCGGCAATCGCATGGCCCAACGCCGCACCTCTGGCAGCCACGCGCGACAGCGGCATGACCAACTCGGCGGACTCCTGGGTACCGTTCTCCAAAGAAAAAGTTGCTGAGCTCCGCGCACAAGGCCGCGCTGTGTTCATCGACTTCACCGCAACCTGGTGCATCACGTGTCAGGTAAACAAGCGTATCGCATTGAACCAGCAGGAGGTCCTGAGGCGGTTTGAAGAGCTCCAAATTGTCCGCATGAGGGCAGACTGGACCGTCAAAGACCCCGCTATCACCGAAGCTCTCGCGTCGTTCGGTCGCAATGGTGTGCCACTCTATGTTTTTTATCCGGTCGGTGCGAAGGCCCAAATACTTCCAGAAGTGTTAACACCTTCCATCGTGTTATCTGTTATTAATTCACAGAGCGTTGGGTCAAAAATAAAGTAGCAACGCTCGTTTATGCACCATGCACAAAAAATGGCGCTATCATCAGTGACCGCGTAACCATGCTAAATGATAGTTACCGCAAAGCGAAAACCCTAGCATTGGCGAGGCATTCAGGCGAAAACGCCGCCGCAAGGCGCGTCGGTGCTAGTGTTTAGCTTCCATTCCATTATTTCTGATCACATCATCGTTTAGAATTCGTGACCACTCGCTCCCTACCTGTGCTGCCGCTCGCTGTGCTTATGTCGCTAGTTGCGCTGACTTACTGGTTAAATCAATTTGTGCAAACCCCCGGCGCGCGCGCGGATGGGAACAAGCGCCACGATCCTGATCTGGTCGTGGAAAACTTCACCGCGCATGCGCTCGGCCCTACGGGCGAAGTGCAATATACAGTCAAGGCGGCAAAAATGTCGCATTTTCCCGATGACGACTCCTCCTTACTGGAAACGGTGGTCTTTACAGCCCTGCATCCCACTTTGCCGCCTATTGTGGCGCAGGCACCGCGCGGTCGACTCGTAACCGGGGCCGATGAGGTTATTATGGAAGGCGGCGTGATCGTCACTTCCGAAAAGACGGAGACACATCAACCGCTCAGATTGGCCACCCCTGCACTGAATATTTTTCCCGAACAAAAACTTGCACGATCTACCGAAGGCGTGCGGCTCGACAGCCCAACCGGTCAGCTCACCGCTAGAAAGATGGAGCTGAACAGTCTTACGAGAAGCGTCCGGCTTGAACGCGGCTATGCCACTTACCAACAACCTCCGTTGAAGCAACCATGAAATTCACCTCCATCCTCACTCGGACTTGCCTTCGATTGGCGCTGCTCCTGGCTTGCCTCTATGCTGCAACCAGTGTCTACGCAGAGCAGGCAGATCGTACAAAACCAATCAAAATAGAATTCGATGTCGCCACCGTTGACCAAAACAAACGTATCCGTACGTTAGAGGGGAATGTCGTCCTTACGCAAGGCACCATGCGGTTCGCTGCGGAGCGAATGGTTATCAAAGAGGATGACGCAGGGTCAGTCACAGCGGAAGCGTTTGGTGGACCCAAAGGCCAAGTTGCATTTCGGCAAAAACGCGAGGGCTCTGCTGATTACATGGAGGGCTTTGCGGATCGTGCCGAATTCGATGATCAAGCCGACACGTTGAAACTTCTGTCTCGCGCAAGACTTAAAAATGGCGGGGATGAATTGAAGGGCGAGTACATCTACTACAACTCAGCCACGGAAGTGATGCAGGCGCGTAATGCGATCCCGAACGCAAAGGTCACTGGTGACACTGGAAATAGTGCCAACCGCCCGACTATCACGATCCAGCCGAAAACATTGGATGAAAAGTCCAAGCGGCCGCCACTTTCTAAAACCGATTAGGCCACGCGCTGCCTGTCACTCTCACGATGAACCAGCCTGCGGAATCCGCTGCCGTCAACACAAATGTGCTCGCCCAGAAGAGCGTATTGCGCGTTGACGGTCTGCGCAAGTACTATGGTAAGCGCGCGGTGGTGAGCGACGTTTCATTTTCGGTAGAGAGCGGTGAAGTTGTTGGCCTGTTAGGGCCAAACGGCGCAGGAAAGACAACGTGTTTTTATATGATTGTAGGACTTGTACCTGTCGACGGGGGCAGGATATTTCTGGATGGAAACGACTTATCACACTTGCCGATTTTTCGAAGGTCGCGACTTGGGCTTTCATATTTACCGCAGGAGGCCTCCATTTTCAGGAAGCTCACCGTCGCGGAAAATATTCAGGCCGTGTTGGAATTGCGTGATCTGACAGCGGAGGAAATTGAGTCCAATCGCGAAGCCCTGCTTGATGAATTGCACATTGCGCACTTGCGTAACAGCCCGGCGATTAGTTTGTCAGGCGGAGAGCGGCGGCGCGTTGAGATTGCGCGTGCGTTGGCGGTTGAGCCGCGGTTTATTTTGCTAGATGAGCCCTTCGCGGGCGTCGATCCAATCGCCGTGATTGATATTCAGGAAATTATCAAATTTCTTAAGAATCGCGGCATCGGTGTGCTCATTACTGACCACAACGTGCGGGAAACCCTCGGAATTTGCGATCACGCCTACATTATCAATCAAGGCTCTGTTCTCGCCTTCGGCAAGCCAGAGGAAATCATCCATAATGAAGCGGTGCGCAAAGTTTACCTAGGAGAAAATTTCCGCTTGTAACGTAACAATGGCAACAGCTCTCCCATGAAGCAAAGTCTCCAGCTAAAGCTATCCCAGCACCTCACATTGACGCCGCAATTGCAGCTGTCAATCAAGCTTCTACAGCTATCCACCATCGACTTGAACCAGGAACTGGAGCGATATTTACTCGAAAACCCGCTGCTTGAGCGAGTGGACCTGGGTGGTGAGCCCGTTGAATTGGCGCCGAACTTTATCAACGGAAGCGACTATAACTCGACCGTAACGAGTGAGGCGTCCGCGCCCACGGCGGCAGACAGTGCATCAGCAGAAAGCGATGATCGAGGCGAGCAGTCCTTCGACGCCGGCATGGATGACGGCAGTAACTATGCCGCTGCCTCACGACGTAGCGATGATGATGAAGACAATGAATATTCGCAAGTTGCGGCCGCTGAGGCGACTCTACAAGAAAGCCTGATCAATCAACTCACTTTGATGTCAATCCCGGAGCGGGACAAGCGTCTTGCGATGATTTTGATCGCGCATCTGGATGAAGATGGCTACCTCACACAGAACATGGACGACCTCTGCGCCATGATTTCCGAGCACATGGAAGTAGAGCCCGATGATTTGCAGATCGCCTTGCGACGGGTGCAGGCGCTAGAACCCACAGGTGTCGCCGCGCGTTCTCTGTCGGAGTGCCTTTCCTTGCAGCTTCGTGCGTTACCTGCCGACACGCCGCAGCGTGATCGTGCACTTCTGGTGGTCAATCAACACCTCGATATTCTAGCGGCACGCGACTTCGTCAAATTGAGACGATTGCTTCGCTGCGATGATCAAGAAGTCAAACAAGTACGCGAATTGATCGTCTCCCTGGACCCCAAACCCAGCCGTAACTTCGGCCAAGGGGATATTCGCTACGTGATTGCCGATGTCGTCGTCAAGAAAATCGGCGGCAAATGGGCTGCCCAACTGAATTCCGAAGCCATGCCGAAACTTCGCGTCAACAAGTTGTACGCGGATTTGTTGCACAAGTGCCGTGACGGCGACGGAAAAAATCTTTCAGGCCAGTTGCAGGAAGCGCGCTGGTTGATAAAAAATGTTCAGCAGCGGTTCGAAACCATATTGCGTGTTACGCAAGCCATTGTTGAGCGCCAACGTCATTTCTTTGA
>JBKJMK010000260.1:0-7155 GCA_046596005.1 Usitatibacteraceae bacterium
CAATCTTGCGGCCTTGCCGCGTCTCGCGATTCTCGAATACATCGAACGTGCCGCACTTAACTTCGTTGTCCACATGCGCAACGCGGCAAGGTCTCAGCGGTAACGACGCGGTTTGCACGGGTGCGGGATTGTCGCCGCAAGCGGTAAAAACCATCAGGCAGCTTGCAAAACTCAAGTACAACTGGCTTTTTTTCATCAGGTCATTCCACATTCACATCAGGAAGGCCGCACGTTACCGCCTCGACTATCAGAAGTCAAAAATGAGCCGACGAACACTCAAAAAGTCGGCACGAGACCCCTATAATGCGGCCATGAGTTCGCCCCTTCCGCCTATATCCCCGCCTCCGCCGCCACCGACATTCCCGAAGCATGATCCAGCTTCGCCAGCTTTTTGGGACGTGCGTTTTGAGGCCGCTTTCACGCCTTGGGATCAGGGCGGCGTACCGCAATCGCTGGTTGATTACGTTGCGCAGCACCCTTCAGCAAAGAGAGTTCTCATTCCCGGCTGCGGCGCGGCGCATGAGGTGCAGTTTTTCACCGGTCAGGGTTGGGATGTCACTGCGATCGATTTTTCGCCCGCTGCGGTGGCGCGCGCGAAACAATTACTCGGCAGTTTGGGGAGTCGTGTGCGGGAAGTGGATTTTTTTGGCGACACGTTGAGCAGGGAACGCTTCGATGCAATTTACGAACGCGCATTCCTGTGCGCATTACCCCGTCGGCTATGGACTGCGTGGGCGGCACAGGTTGCGGCAATAATCCCGCCCAATGGCCGCTTATTCGGATTTTTCTTTTTCGATGTGAATGAAAAAGGTCCGCCGTTCGGTATTACCGATGCCGAGCTCACTGCGCTGCTTTCACCCAATTTCGAGCGCATAGAGGATCGCGCGCCAGCGGACTCCATCGGCGTATTTGCGGGAAAGGAACGTTGGCAAGTCTGGCGGCGCTTGACGTCGGCATACAGTCCGTGAGGGAGTATTCAATTTTTAGGGACGCTCCGGGCCGAAATCACGTGTTCTCTTTGCTTGCGCGAGTAACTCGCTTCGATTGAAACTGATGGTATGTCCAGCATTGCGTTGTATCATAGGTACTTATGATTCAAGCACTTAAGACAATATTGTTTGCAGGCACCATTGCTGCGCTATCGATGCCTTCCGGTGCCAATCCGGCATGGCTGGGTGACGACAACACCATCGGTGTTGCGCAAGCACCCACTGAGCGAAACGAGGCTGCATCCGCGCCCGAACCGGCCCGTCTGACAGATCTATTGATTCATGCGATCTCAATGATCGGCGTCAAATACAAATACGGTGGCAACTCAGCGCAAATCGGCTTTGATTGCTCAGGCTTTGTGCGCCACGTGTTTGCCGAGTCGCTGGCGCTTGATTTGCCGCGGAGTTCTCAGGCCATGGGCAAGCTAGGTTTGACGGTAGCGTCGACCGACTTGCACCCTGGGGATCTGGTGTTCTATAACACGCGCCGAAGCACCTTTTCGCACGTTGGCATTTATCTGGGCGAAGGTCGTTTTGTCCATGCCCCTTCACGCGGCAAAAGCGTGGAGATCGTCAATATGGCGGAAAGCTACTGGAAAAATCGCTTCAACGGTGCACGACGAATAATCTTTGAGAACTGACATACCAACAAAAACGGCCACTCACGTGACCGTTTTTCTGGCTTAAGACGACAGCGAGAATTAAGCGCGGCGCAGGTTATTCGCCATACATCTTTTGTTTCAGCTCGCGACGTTCCTGCGCTTCGATCGTCAACGTTGCCGTGGGACGCGCCAATAAGCGCGGTACGCCAATAGGATCACCGGTTTCTTCGCAGTAGCCATAGCTACCCTCTTCGATGCGCAGCAGTGCGCCTTCAATCTTTTTCAACAGCTTGCGTTCGCGGTCCCGCGTACGCAGCTCCAGTGCGTGCTCCTCTTCTTGCGTCGCACGATCCGCCGGATCAGGTGCGACGGCCAGTTCACGCAGATGTTCGGTCGTTGCATCTGCATTGTCGCGCATTTGCGTCTGCAGTTCGAGCAAACGGTGCTTGAAGAACTTTCGTTGCGCAGCCGACATATATTCCGATTTCGGCTGCCTGATCAGTTCCGCTTCAGTGGGGAGGCCCGCAATGCGGGTCTCGGCCTTGGTCGACGCGCGAGGTACTGACTTTGGCGGCGCTTTCGCGACCGACTTCGGCGCAGGCTTTGCCTTCGGCTTCACGACTGTCTTTGGGGATGGCTTCGCTTTCGCGATAGGTTTGGGCGCCGGTTTGGCCTTGGCTTTCACGACAGGCTTAACTTTTGCTGCCGCGCCTTTTGCGCCGACTTTTGCTTTGATGCTCCCGGCTTTCGCCTTCGGTTTTGCTTTTGCTGTAACCAACTTCAACTCTCCTGAGACAACTCAATCATCGTTTTGCGGGCATTGTAAGAAACACCGGAAACACAAAAACGCATCAGTGTACTTAAACCGCTGTGTGAATTCAACGCAATTCTTTAAGTTCGACTTCTGGGTGGTTCTGGGATGCCAAACGATCTGCCAATAAGATGGCGTGTTCCTGCCAGCTGCCCACACACCAGGACACCTGCCTTTGCCAACGCATGGAAGCCCGATTCTTATTAAGAATGATTCTTGTTACAATCAACGCCCGGTAAAGTCATTCTCACTTTGGCGCTGTTAAACCGCCCGTTTCAACATGCCTACAACATGAAATCCACCCTTTCATCGCTCATGCTTCGCAGCTTGTATCTTTTGGGCATCGTCATCGCCACACTGCTGCTGGTACCCCTGCTCAGCGTAGGCAGTAGCATATTTGTCGCTGATCAGGGTACCTGGGCGCATATTAGCAAAACCATCCTGCCGGGTTTGGTGGCAAATAGCCTGCTGCTCGTACTCGGAGTTGCCATCGGCGTGGCGCTGGTCGGAACGGCCACCGCCTGGCTGACCGCCAACCATGATTTCCCGGGCCGGAAACTGCTGGAATGGATTTTGATATTACCACTCGCGATTCCGGCATATGTATTGGCCTATGCCTATACCGACGTTTTGCAATACGCCGGGCCGGTACAGGCCTTTTTGCGGGAAAGCTTCGGCTGGCAAAACAAACAGGACTACTGGTTCCCGGAAATTCGCTCGCTCGGCGGGGCTGTGGCCATGCTCACACTCGCCCTTTACCCTTATGTTTACGTACTCGCCCGTGTGGCGTTTCTGGAGCAATCGACCACGCTGACCGAAGCGGCGCGGAATATGGGACTCAAGCCCCTCAGTGTATTCGTACGAGTCTCGCTTCCACTTGCGCGCCCGGCAATTGCGGCGGGTGTCGCACTCGCACTAATGGAGACGCTGGCCGATTACGGCACGGTTTCCTATTTTGGCGTGCCGACCTTCACCACCGGCATTTTCAATGCTTGGTTCTCGCAGGGAGACCGTATCGCAGCGGCCAAGCTGGCGGTGATTTTGATCGGCTTTGTTATTCTCGTGATGTTGCTCGAACATTGGGCGCGACGGCGCGCACGCTTCCATCAAAGTGCCGGTCGCCGCCACATACGTCTGCCGCTAAACGGCACCAAAGCGTGGCTGGCCACGCTGCTCTGCGCCTTGCCGCTCGCGGTTGGCTTTGCGATTCCCGCGCTCATTCTGCTGAAGCTGGCACTCACCGATGGCGACGTACAATTCGGCGCGCGTTTTATCAAGCTTGCAGTGAACAGTTTCGGCATCGCCGCCATCACGGCGTTGATTGCGGTGTCGCTGGCGCTCATGCTTGCGTATCTGGCACGATCATCAGGCAAGCGCATACAGGCCTGGCTTAATCGATTGGTCGGGCTCGGTTACGCGGTGCCGGGTACCGTCATTGCGGTTGGCGTGTTAATTCCACTGATCGCACTTGACCACTTTCTCGTCGACAGCATCGCGACCATTTTTGGATTCAAGACCGGACTGCTGCTGACGGGTGGATTTCTGGTATTGATTTATGCCTATTTGATCCGCTTTCTCGCGGTCGCGCTTCAAAGCGTGGAGGCGGGGCTTGCCAAGATCACGCCAGGCATGGACGACGCCGCGCGCTCGTTAGGTTCAACGCCCTTTGAGGTGATGCGCGATGTGCACATGCCGCTATTGCGCACGAGCATGATCACGGCCGGCCTGCTGGTGTTTGTGGATGTAATGAAAGAGCTTCCCGCCACGCTCGTGATGCGACCGTTCAATTTTGATACGCTCGCCGTGCAAACTTACCACCTGGCGATGGACGAACGACTGGCGGAAGCGTCAACGGCGGCGCTGGTGATCGTTGCCGTGGGGTTGATTCCGCTGATCATGGCGTCGCGCGCCATTACCAAACCGCAACATGATGATGTACAGCCAAACCTGATTCCACCCGCGACGTTGTTACCGCAATCTGCAAGTAAGTCCTGATCCCAAAAAACGCCCCGCTGCACTTACGCAACGGGGCTTTATCAAGATTTGGATTTCGACAAATGGATTTCGACAAATTTACTTCCAGCCGACGCGATCAAATATCTGCGCTGCCGCTGCGTAGTTTTTGCCCACCATTTCCATCGCCAGCGGATCGCGCTTAAATGTTCCCAATGACGAAAGTTGCGCATTGACAGGCTTGCCAACAACCGGATATTCATTGTTGCCATTGGCAAAATACTCCTGCGCTTCCGGGCTCGCCAGATACTCAAGGAATTTGATCGCGTTAGCCTTATTCGGCGCGTATCTGGCAACGCCCGCGCCGGAGATGTTGATGTGCGCGCCACGATTATCCTGATTCGGAAAGATAACGCCGACTTTTTCAGCGATGACTTTATCACTCTGCTTTTCCGACTTCAGAAGTCGCACGAAGTAATAGGTGTTACCCAACGCGATATCGCATTCACCTGAAGCGACGCCAGCGATTTGATCAGTGTCGCCGCCCTTGGGCTGACGAGCCATGTTGGCAACTACGCCAGCAGCCCACTCTTCTGCTTTGGCGGGGCCATCTGCCGCGATGATCGATGACATCAACGATAAGTTGTACGGGTGATTGCCGGAACGTACGCAAATTTTGCCTTTCCATTTTGGATCGGCAAGACTTTCGTAGTCGGGCAATTGTGACTTCTCGATCCGACTCTTGGCGTAAAAAATTGGCCGTGCGCGCACAGAAAATCCATACCAACTGCCGTCGGCTGCGCGAAGCTCAGCGGGTATTTTCTCATCCAGGAGCTTCGATTTGATCGGCTGGAACAAGCCTAGTTGCTGGGCTTTCAACAAACGACCCATGTCGACCGTCACCAGCAGGTCTGCGGGACTTTTATCACCCTCGCTTTTCAAGCGCTCGATCAAGGGATCTTCCGGTCCGTCGATTCGGTTCACCTTGATGCCTGTTGCTTTCTCGAAGTTGGCATAAAGCGCCTCATCGGTCTGGTAATGACGCGAGGAGTACAGGTTGAGCACTTGTTGTTGCGCCTCGGCGTTGGTCGCCTGGAGTGCGCCACAGAAGCCGAACGTGGCAGCAACAAACGCTGCATTGATTGTTTTGTTCATTTGCAAATCCTTCGAACGTTGATTGAAAGCGGGAACATATGCTGCGATTTATTTCGAATAGGTTAATCTTAATGCGAATAATTCGTATTTGTCAAATTATTTCATCTGAACCTGTCTGGTCTATAATTGAAATATGTCGCATTACCTTGAAGTTAATAGCGTTTCCTTCTCATACCCGGACGGGACGAAAGTCTGCGAGAACCTTTCATTTGGCGTTGAAGAAGGTGAAATTGGCTGTTTACTGGGGCCGAGCGGGTGCGGCAAGACGACAGTGCTACGCCTGATTGCAGGCTTTGAGCGGCCCGCATTTGGTGAAATCCGCATACGCCACAAATTGCTTGCCGACACGCGAATGTCGACGCCGCCGGAGCGGCGACGCATCGGTCTGGTATTTCAGGATTACGCACTGTTCCCGCACCTTACCGTCGCCAAAAATGTGGCCTTCGGGTTGCGGCACTTGAATGCAAGCGAGGCGATAACGCAAACCATCGAGATGTTGTCGTTGGTACGCTTGACCGGTGAAGCAGAAAAATATCCGCATGAAATTTCCGGCGGACAACGCCAACGTGTCGCGCTGGCACGCGCGCTGGCGCCGAAGCCCGATTTACTGCTGCTCGACGAGCCGTTTTCCAACCTCGACATCGAACTGCGCGAAAAACTCGGCCTCGAAGTACGCGCACTGTTGCGCCAGCTTTCGACACCCGCCCTGCTGGTCACGCACGATCAACACGAAGCGTTTTCAATTGCCGACAAAATTGGCGTGATGCACGAGGGGAAAATCCTCCAATGGGATTCCGCTTACAACTTATATCATCGGCCCGCCACACGCTTCGTGGCTGATTTTGTCGGGCAAGGCGTGTTGATGCGCGGTACCGTGGTTGACAACGACCGCATCGACACGGAGTTGGGATTGCTACCGCACTGCCCAGGCTGCGCCTTACAGACCGGTGAGGCGGTAGAAGTATTGCTGCGTCCCGACGACATCCTGCACGACGACGACAGCAGTCGCCAGGCAGAGGTGCTGCACAAGGCGTTTCGCGGTGCCGATATTCTTTACACGCTCAAGCTTCCTTCTGGCAGCAAAGTGCTCTCCCTCGTGCCCTCACATCACAACCACGAAATCGGCCAGAAGATCGGCATCAAGCTGGAGATTGACCACGTGGTGGCTTTCCCCGCGGTGTAAATACGCAGAACGCCATTTGACGCGCGTTTCAGAATATTTTTGTCTCGAAACCCGCGCCAGTGCTATTAAGTTTTAAGGAACCTCTGATTAAGTCCTTCGACAGGCTCAGGGCGAACGGTAACCTATCGAATCCGTTCGTGGTGAGCTTGTCGAACCACACGAATCAACCACTTGATCAGAGTTTCCTTAAGTCTTCGATTCAATCGATAGTCACCTTTGCTTCTTTTACCAGTTTGGCAAATTTTTCCGTCTCTTCTTTGATCTGACTCGCCATTTGGTCGGCAGAGTTGCCAACCGGCTCCGCACCGATCTCCGCCATGCGTTTCTTGAAATCGGCGGACTGAATCACTTTCACCATTTCCGTGTTCAGCTTCGCCACGATGTCCTTTGGTGTCGCCGCAGGTGCGAGCACGCCAAACCAGGTGCCGATATTGAAACCTTTGAGTCCGGCCTCATCAAGCG
>JBKJMK010000330.1:0-5469 GCA_046596005.1 Usitatibacteraceae bacterium
AATGGACGGCATCGCGTACTGCGCCATGCAAGTCTTGGGCATTATCGGCTTCGGTGATGATCGATTCGCCGAGCGCCCGGGCAATATAGCCACCTTCAGGCGCGTCTTCCACCAGGAAAACAATTTCAGTCTTCATAGACATTCCTCATCAGTATTGCGCAGATCTCGCATCGCGCTTTGAGCTTGGCAATCGGTTGGCACGGATGGCGTGGTGTTTAAGCGTTCATTTCCAACAGTTCCGGAATGTTCGTCCCGAGTTTCTCGATCAGGCCTACGGTGGTTTCCGCTTCCGTTGCCAGGCCGGGGACGTCATCGCTGGACGCGACCCAGACTCTGGCTTCGTCGTCCCACATTGCGTGCACGTAGTACGGTTTGTTCATTGCCGCTCCCATTCGATTCACGTTTAAAAGGTTAGCACCGATGGCACGTCGGCGTTTGTTGATGCATGCTCCATCCAACCCCGCCGCAACCTTTGCGGTTGTTCCCCGCAAGCGAGGGAGGGCATGAGCCGGGTTAATCAGTCACCGCCCCCTTAGACGCCGTCCCCACCAACTTAAAGTATTTCCCCAACACGCCCCGCGTATACCGCGGCTTCGGCTGCACCCACGCCGCACGACGCTTCGCCAGTTCTTCATCAGCCACATTCAACTGAATCAGCAACGCCTTTGCATCGATGGTGACGGAGTCATTTTCGTTCACCAGCGCAATCGTGCCGCCCACAAACGCTTCCGGTGCCACATGGCCCACTACCATTCCCCAGGTGCCGCCGGAGAATCGGCCATCGGTAATCAGCCCCACCGTTTCGCCGAATCCCTTGCCGATCAGCGCTGAGGTCGGCGCAAGCATTTCGCGCATGCCCGGGCCGCCTTTGGGGCCTTCGTAGCGCAGAACAATCACGTCGCCGTGGTTGATCGTATCTTTCATGATGGCTTCCATCAGCTCCGGTTCGGAATCGAATACGCGCGCGGGGCCGGTGATGACGGGGTTCTTCAAGCCGGTGATTTTGGCCACACATCCTTCGGTGGCAAGGTTGCCTTTCAATATGGCGAGGTGGCCCTGTTTGTAGAGGGCGTTTTCTATCGTGTGGATAACGGGAAATTCCGCATTCGGAAAATTCGGCGGCACGTCGGGAACATCTTTCAATGTTTCGGCAATGGTCTTGCCGGTGATGGTAATGCAGTCGCCGTGCAGCAATCCGGCGTTCAGTAGCAGCTTCATCACCTGCGGGATGCCACCGGCCTTGTGCAGATCAACCGCGACGTATTTGCCGGATGGCTTTAAGTCACATATGACCGGCACTTTTTTGCGCATGCGTTCGAAATCATCAATCGTCCATTCCACATCAGCCGCGTGGGCGATGGCGAGGAAGTGCAGCACCGCATTGGTCGAGCCGCCGACGGCCATGATGACGGCGACGGTGTTTTCGAGTGATTTGCGGGTGACGATGTCGCGTGGGCGAATGTTGTTCTTCACGGCATCGAGCAGCACGCGCGCGGATTCGGCGGCGGATTGTCTTTTCTCTTCATCTTCAGCAGCCATGGTGCTGGAATAGGGCAGCGAAATCCCAATTGCTTCACACGCACTCGACATCGTGTTGGCGGTGTACATGCCGCCGCAAGCGCCCACGCCGGGAATCGCGCAGCGTTCGATGCAGCCGAAATCTTCTTCACTCATTTTGCCCGCGTTGAAGGCGCCGACGGCTTCAAAGACGGAAACCACTTGCAAATCCTGGCCCTTGTAATGGCCGGGCTTGATGGTGCCGCCATAGACCATGATGGCGGGGATATTCATGCGCAGCACGCCGATCATCGCGCCGGGCAGGTTCTTGTCGCAGGCGCCGATGGCGACCACGCCGTCCATAAATTGCGATTGGCAGGCGGTCTCGATGGAGTCGGCAATTACCTCACGCGACACCAGCGAATACTTCATGCCTTCGGTGCCCATCGAAATGCCGTCGGTGACGGTAATGGTGCCGAACATTTGCGGCATGCCGCCAGCTTCGCGAATGGCTTTGTCGGCGGCGTCTGCAAGAGGCTGGATGCCGGCGTTGCAGGGGTTGAGTGTGGAATGGCCGTTGGCGAGGCCGATGAAGGGCTTCTTGAAGTCGTCGTCCTGATAGCCGATGCCGCGCAGCATCGAGCGGTTGGGGGCACGCTCGTTGCCCTGGGTGATGGTGAATGAGCGGTAGGGCTGCTTTGGGGTCGTGGTCATGATGGCTTGGGATAAAATTGCGGTGAAGGTGGCGGCAACAAGCGAAAAAACGAAATTGTGCAACCGGCTGAAATGATTGTACCGGATGGGAAATTTCAGACGGATATGAATGGTTGTCTTCGGGAGAAATTAAATGAAAAAAATGATACTGGCGGCGATGGCGAGTTTGATGGTGGCCGGGTTGGCGGTCGCGCAACCTTTTCCGAACAAACCGATTCGCCTGCTTGTGCCGTTCGCGCCAGGCGGCAGCTCGGACATTGTCTCCCGCTCGTTTGCAGGCGAAATGTCGAAAATACTGGGTCAATCGATCGTTGTCGAAAGTAAGCCCGGTGGCGCTGGCAATATCGCGATGCTTGAAGCGAAGAACAGCACGCCCGATGGCTACACGATCATCCTCGGTCACGTCGGCACGCTGGCCGTGAACCCGGCCATGTTTGCAAAACTGCCCTACGATCCGGTCAAGGATTTCGTGCCGATTACGCTGCTCGCAAAAGTGCCGAGCCTCCTGGTCGTGAATGCCGAAAAAATGAAGGCGACGAACCTGAAAGAGCTGGTTGAATACGCAAAGAAAAATCCCGGTGTGCTCAATTACGGCTCAGCAGGCAACGGCAGCTCCGGGCACCTTGCCATGGCGTACGTGGCGTTGACGGCGGGCTTTACCGCGACGCACGTGCCGTACAAAGGCACCGGCCCGATGATGACGGATCTGCTGGCCGGACGGCTCGATGCCACCTTCACCGGTGCGCCACCGCTGTTGGCACACGTGAAGGCGGGCACATTGCGGCCGATTGCGGTGGGTACTGCCAAGCGTTCGCCCGCCATGCCGGATGTGCCGACTGTCGCTGAACAAGGTTATCCGGGGTTTGAAACTTCACAGTGGTACGGTTTGATGGCGCCCGCCGGCACGCCGGATGCAGTCGTGCAGAAAATCGCGCAGGCAGCGGCGGCGGCGGGGAAGTCGCCTGCTGTTGCGGATCGTCTTTCGGCTGAAGCGGCGGAGCCTTCGACCAGCACGCCGAAGGAATTCGCTGAGTTCATCAAGCTGGAAGCGGCGAGGTGGAATGACGTGGTGAAGAAGTCGCAGATTAAAGCCGACTAATTTTTTTGTCTCACCGGCGAAGAGCGGGTAGACAAACGATTTTTTGAAATTAAACGCCAAGCCAGTGCGATAATCGCATTGGCTTTTTACTTCGAGTTTTCATGCTCACGCACCCGCAGTTCGACCCCATCGCCTTGTCACTCGGTCCCGTCGCCATCCGCTGGTACGGACTCATGTACGTCGCCGCCTTTGTACTGTTTCTGGTGCTGGGGCGCATGCACCTGAAGCGTCGCCCCGATATCGGTTTCACCAGGGAGAATCTCGACGATCTGCTGTTTTACGGCATGCTTGGCGTGGTGCTGGGCGGAAGGTTGGGCTATGTGCTGTTCTACAAGCCGATGCATTTCCTCGCCAATCCCATCGAGATTTTTTATATCTGGCAAGGCGGCATGTCCTTCCATGGCGGCTTCCTCGGTGTGCTGGTGGCGATGCTTGTCTTCGGCAGGAGGACCAACCGCACTTTTTTTCAGGTGACTGATTTCATCGCGCCGCTGGTGCCGACCGGTTTGGCGGCAGGGCGGCTGGGTAATTTCATCAACGGCGAATTGCCGGGGCGCGTCACCGACCCGAGTGTGTGGCCGTGGGCAATGTGGTTCCCGCAGACCGATGCCACCGCCATCGCGCGGCACCCTTCACAGCTCTATCAGTTCGCGATGGAAGGCATGTTGTTGTTCGTGATTCTCTGGCTTTATTCGCGCAAGCCGCGACCGGTGGGTGCCGTGTCGGCGGTATTTTTGATCGGCTACGGCAGCTTCAGGTTTTTGGCGGAGTTCGCGCGCGAGCCGGATAGTTTTCTCGGCTTGCTGTCGTTGGGAATGTCGATGGGGCAATGGCTATCGCTGCCGATGATCTTGGCGGGCATCGTGTTGTTGGTGCGCGTAAATCGCAAAAATCCGCCTTCCTGACCGCGCCGGGCTTGCGCTAATTAGTCATTGTAAACAACGACGTGGGTGGATGATTTCCCCGCTTGACGGTTATCAAGGTATTATTGTGCGTTGCACAATTATTCTTGGTGCAGACCGTAACAGCGCATAGGGGAAATCATGAAATTCTGTATCGTCGGCGCAGGCGCCATCGGCGGCTTCGTGGGCGCGAAACTGGCGCTTGCCGGGGAAGACGTCACCTTCATTGCGCGCTGGAAAAATCTCGACGCGATTCGCACCCGCGGCATGACCGTGAAAATGAATGACGGCACCGTGCTGGAAGCCAGGGGCGCAAAAGCGACCGACAGTTTCGCGGCCGTCGGGCATGTCGATTGCGTCATTCTTGCGCTGAAATCGCATCAGGTCGAGGCGGTGGTGTACCAATTGCCACCGTTGCTGGGGCCGAAGACGACCATCATCACGATGCAAAACGGTATCCCGTTTTGGTATTTCCACAAGCATGGCGGGCCCTTGGCGGGAAGTACCGTTGAGGCGGTCGATCCGCGCGGTGTGTGCAAGGACGGTATTCCGGCGGAGCGCATCATTGGTTGTGTGGTTTATCCGGCGACTGAATTGGTCGCCCCCGGCGTGGTGCGGCATGTGGAAGGCGACCGCTTCCCGCTTGGCGAACTGGATGGCTCCATCAGCAATCGCGTCAAGGATCTTGCCGATATTTTTGTGAAGTCGGGATTGAAAGCGCCGGTGCTCGACAATATTCGTAACGAAATCTGGTTAAAACTTTGGGGCAATCTCACGTTCAATCCGATCTCCGCACTCTCCCACGCGACCTTGCAGGATATCTGCCGGTTTCCACTTGGTCGCGAGTTGGCGGCAAACATGATGAAAGAGGCGCAGGCCGTTGCGGAAAAACTTGGCGCGTCATTTCGCGTGAGCCTGGAAAAACGCATCGAAGGGGCCGAGAAAGTGGGCCGGCACAAGACCTCGATGTTGCAGGATGTCGAAGCCGGACGCGCCATCGAGATTGACGCGCTGGTCGGTGCGGTGGTGGAATTGGGCAAGCTGACTGGCGTGCCGACGCCGACGATTACCGCGATTTATCAGGCGTCGAAGTTGTTGGCGCACACCATTGAGACGGAAAAAATCGCGGTGCGCGGGATCGAGCTTCCACAAGTCTGACGTCGCCGCTGATGTGCGCGCCATTACATTTTATAGATTGAACCGACAACGGTCGCGTCGGCAGGTTGGGGCACAAAATTGCTCTTTCACCACTTTCAG
>JBKJMK010000369.1:0-6632 GCA_046596005.1 Usitatibacteraceae bacterium
ATATCCGGTATCTGCCCTTTCTCCGGAAATGATGGCACGCTTCACACAGCTTGATTATGATCGCGAAATGGCCTTGCTGCTGCTGGTACCAGGCACTGATGAGATTGCCGCTGTCGCCCGCTATTTTCCCAATCCGGATCGTGTCAGCGTCGAGTTTGCGTGCGTGGTGGCGGATGCTTGGCAGGGCCGCGGTGTCGGTACTCTATTGATGAAGGCGTTGATTGCCTGCGCGCGCGCCGCAGGTTACGCGTCAATGGACGGGGCGGTGTTGTCTGCAAACGCGGGCATGCTGGCCCTTGCCGGGTCTCTTGGCTTTATTTCAGAGCAAGGTAACGATCCAAATCACACTGTCAAAATGGTACTGGCTCTAACTTCGGAGCAGCAATCCAACTAAAAAAATGGCCCGCATTGCGGGCCATTTTTTTGCAAAGCTCCATACCTTATAATTAGCTATCAGTTTCCAGGAAACTTTTAAGTTTCTCCGAACGCGAGGGGTGACGCAGTTTGCGCAATGCTTTTGCTTCAATCTGGCGAATCCGTTCACGTGTCACGTCAAACTGCTTGCCGACTTCCTCAAGGGTGTGATCGGTGTTCATCTCGATGCCGAAACGCATCCGCAATACCTTTGCTTCGCGCGGCGTCAATGAATCCAGCACATCCTTGGTGACATCGCGCAACGAGGTGTACTGGGCCGAATCGTCCGGGGCCAGCGTCTGCGTATCTTCAATGAAATCACCCAGATGTGAGTCGTCGTCGTCACCAATCGGCGTTTCCATCGAAATCGGTTCTTTGCTGATTTTCAAAATCTTGCGGATTTTGTCTTCAGGCATTTCCATTTTTTTTGCGAGCGTTGCCGGATCGGGCTCAAGACCGGTCTCCTGCAAAATCTGCCTCGAAATGCGATTCATCTTGTTGATGGTCTCGATCATGTGTACCGGAATGCGGATGGTACGGGCCTGATCGGCGATCGAGCGGGTGATGGCCTGACGTATCCACCACGTGGCGTAAGTCGAGAATTTATAACCGCGACGGTATTCAAACTTGTCCACCGCTTTCATCAAACCGATATTGCCTTCCTGGATCAAATCGAGGAATTGCAATCCGCGATTGGTGTACTTCTTGGCAATCGAGATCACCAAACGCAGATTGGCTTCGATCATCTCTCGCTTGGCGCGGCGGGCCTTGGCTTCGCCGGTGCTCATTTGGCGTGCAATTTCTTTCAGGTCCTTGACCGGCAGACCGACTTCCTTTTGCAGATTGATCAGAAATTCTTGCTCTTCGATGATCGAAGGCTTGAATTTTGCCAGCGCTGCGGCGTAACCCTTGCCGTTGGTAATTTCTTCGGCGATCCATTTCAGGTTGGTTTCGTTACCTGGAAACGACTTGATGAAGTGCGCGCGCGGCATGCTGGCGTTCTTGACGCACAACTCCTGAATGTGTCTCTCGCGCTGACGTACTGAATCGACCAGCGAACGCAAGCCATTGGAAAGACGCTCCACCTGCTTGGCGGAAAAACGGATCTGCATCAATTCGGCAGAGATTTCTTCCTGCAAATCCTTGTAGGCGCGCGAACGATGACCCTTCTCGGCCAGCACCTTGCGTATCTTCTTGTATAGTTTCCTGACGGTATTGAAGCGCGCCAATGAATCCTGCTTCAGTTGCTCGAGGTTCGCTGCGGCAATCGAGCCATCCTCGTCTTCTTCTTCTTCCAGTTCTTCCTCATCGATGTCGTCATCGGAGAGTTCGGCCTCAGCGACTTCATCTTCATTCGGATCCACCAGGCCATCGATCACTTCATCGATGCGCAATTCGTCTTTCTCGACCATGTCAGCGAGATTCAGGATGTCCTGAATGGTCGTCGGACAGGAAGAGATGGCGTGAATCATGTGCTTCAAGCCGTCTTCGATACGCTTGGCAATCTCGATTTCACCTTCGCGCGTCAATAGCTCCACCGAGCCCATTTCACGCATGTACATGCGCACTGGATCGGTGGTACGGCCAAACTCGGAATCGACGGTGGAAAGTGCCTGAGCAGCTTCTTCGGCGGCGTCCTCGTCGTCAGCGACGGTAGGCGCGGCCTCATTCATCAGCAGCGTTTCGGCATCAGGTGCTTCGTCGTACACCTGAATACCCATTTCGTTAAACGTGGTCGTGATCGCTTCAATCTGCTCGGCATCGACCATGTCCGGCAGGTGATCGTTGATTTCCGCGTAAGTCAGGAAGCCCCGCTCTTTGCCGAGGGTGATGAGCGTTTTCAGTCGCGTGCGTTGCACCTCGACGTCGACCACCTTGGCCTCTGCTTTGAGCGCCTTGAAATTGGGAAATGGAAATTCGTCGGAGTCGCGTGCGCTTTTGGGTTTGCGTGCCATATCAAATAGTCCGTTGCCGCGGCAAAAAGCACCGCGGGAGTCAATAGGGGGGTAGAGCGGGAGTAAGGCGGGGGAACCCTCGATTATATCGAAAACCTGCTGTTTTTCATAGCGTTTTGAATGGCGGGAAGCAACTCCCACCGCGATGAACAATTACCTGCCGCGCATTATCCTACCGCAAAATCTTATGTAGATCGCCATTTGGCGCTGCTTGCCAGACACTTTCGCGCCATGAGCCCCGTCAGTGCTGGTATTAGCTTAACCCCATGTCTTGTGCACGTTTCAACTTTGCGCGCAACTCCTTTGCCGCAATCGCTTTCTCACGCAGCCGATTTAACGCCTCGTCAAATTCGACATCCAGATCGAAATCGGGCTTGTTGGTATCCAGATCGGTCAACAACGGCTGCAACGCAGCACGGCCTATTTCAGACTCATCCTCCGACCCGCGGAAATGTTCAATAAGCTGTGCCTGGCTTACTTCAAAATCGTGGTCACGAATATACGCCGCAACACGGCACGCAGTGCCAATGGAAGATGCATCATGCTCATCCACAGAAATATCAACTCGTCCGGCGAGCGATGGCTTTAACAGCATGCGGGCGATCAACTGCGCGCCGGGCCCCGCAGGCGCTGTTTTGCGACGCGGCGCAGGCGCGCCGGGCTCGGGTCCCCGTGACTTCCATTTGCCAAAACCGCCTTGTTTGCCAGTTCTGTTTTCGAAGGTATTGTCATTATTGCGTGAGTGTGCAGATGTGCCCGTGCCCGGCTTACCCGCGAATGCAGTGTTGCCTGCGACGACGGGAATCAGTCGCTGAATTTCGATCACACCCAAACCGACGATGTCGGCAAGTTTTCGCTGCAACATCAGGCTAAGTGCTGGTGCATTGATTTGTGCGAGCAATGGCTTGGCCAGCATCAGCAAGCGGGTGCGACCTTCTTCATTGGCCAGATCGACTTGCCCGGAAAGCTCGTCAAATAGAAATGCCGACAAGTGCTTGGCGTTCTTGAGTTCCCCAAGAAATGCCTCCTTGCCCAGCCGCCGTACAAATGTGTCCGGGTCATCCTCCGGCGGAAGAAACAGGAATCGAACGTCTTTGCCATCAACCACCACCGGCAGCGATTGTTCGAGTGCCCGCCACGCCGCACGTTGTCCGGCTTTGTCGCCATCAAAGCAAAAGACGAGGTTATCGGCCATGCGCAACAGTTTTTGCACATGGAACGGTGTCGTCGCCGTGCCGAGTGTGGCCACCACATTCTCCACGCCACTCTGCGCCAGCGCGACAACATCCATATAGCCTTCGACGACAATTGCAGTTTGCGTATCACGAATTGCACGGCGCGCATGAAAAAGCCCGTAAAGTTCACGGCCCTTTTCAAACAATGGCGTTTCTGGTGAATTTAGATATTTGGGTTCGCCCTGACCGATCACCCGACCCCCAAAACCAATCACGTTCCCGCGTTGATCGAGGATCGGAAACATCACGCGGTCCCGAAATCGGTCGTAGCGCTTGCCTTGATCATTGTCGATCACGAGGCCGCATTCGGCCAACGACGAGGCGGTGTAATCCTCAACTGCCGCCTTCAAGCCTTGCCAGTCATCAGGTGCATAACCGAGACCGAATTTAGCGGCGATCTCGCCCGTCAGGCCGCGGCTCTTGAAATAATCGATTGCCGTCGGTGTTTTCTTCAGTTCGCGCCGATAAAAATTCATCGCTGCCGACATGACCTCTGTGAGCGTCGCGGCAACCTGTGCGCGTTCAATCGACTCTTCGCGATTGGCTTCAAGCGGTAGCGCCATGCCAACACCTTCGGCAAGCTCTTTCACGGCATCGCGAAAGCCCATGCCGTTGTATTCCATCAAGAACGAAACGGCAGTGCCACTTACACCACAGCCGAAGCAGTGATAAAACTGTTTGGTCGGTGAAACCGAGAAACTTGGTGTCTTCTCGTTGTGGAATGGGCAGCAAGCAGAATAATTTTGCCCGGCCTTTTTCAGCTTCACGTGTCTATCGATGACTTCGACAATGTCGACACGGGCGAGTAACTGTTGAATGAAATCCGGCGGAATCATTCGAGAATTATAGTCGCGGAAAAGACACGGGCTTTTTCAGTGGCCCGCGTTTATACGTCGTTGCGCGCACCAATCAGCCCAGGCGCGCCTTCACCAGCGCAGATAGTTTTCCCATGTCTGCACGGCCTGCCACTTTGGGGCGCAGCGCGGTCATGACTTTGCCCATGTCCTTTGCGGACGTAGCGCCGGTTTCGGTGATTACGCCAGCGAGGATGTCCATCACTTCCGCTTCACTCAATTGCCGGGGCATATACGTCGACAACACGCCGACTTCGAATTCTTCCTTCGCCGCCAGATCAAGACGATTACCAGCGGTAAATTGCTCGATTGAGTCTTTGCGTTGCTTGAGCATTTTGTCGATGATCGCCAACACCAGGTCGTCGGTAAGCTCAATGCGCTCATCGACTTCTTTCTGCTTGAGCGCAGCAGTCAACAGACGGATCGCGGCGAGTTTTTCGGTGTCGCGCGCTTTCATTGCCGTTTTCATGTCTTCGTTGATTTTTTCACGTAGTGTCATTTGTATCTCCACAAATAAAAAAGGCAGGTGACCAGTGTCACCTGCCTTAAAAAATTCGAACTGGCTTTAAACTTAGTAGAGCTTCGGCGGCAACATTTGGCTACGCAAGCGTTTGAAGCGACGCTTGACGGCTGCGGCGTGTTTACGTTTGCGTTCGGCAGTGGGCTTCTCGTAAAATTCACGGGCACGAAGTTCGGTGAGCAAACCGGTTTTCTCAATTGCACGTTTGAAACGGCGCAAAGCGACGTCAAACGGTTCGTTCTCTTTCAATCGGACTAACATTCAAATTACCTTTCTAGCTTTCTAGTTATGCCCAACCAATCTCACCGCAGCGGATTGAGGGTCTGAAGTTGTATTGCTGACTGCTCGCCTTCCACCAACTGCGACGGTAGAAAGCCCAATATAATAACGACTTACGGCGATTTTGCCAAGCCCTTACGTTTTTAATCGTCGCCAACTTGCTGATCCTCGGCATCGAAACCTCCTGTGACGAAACCGGCGTCGCGCTTTACGACAGCGCGAGCGGTCGGCTATCGCATCGACTGCATTCACAAATTGCCATGCACGCGGCCTACGGTGGCGTGGTGCCGGAATTGGCTTCGCGCGATCACATTCGTCGCCTAATTCCTTTGATAGATGAAGTTATAGACGAGAGTGAGCGCTCCCTTAATGAAATTGATGCGATTGCCGTGACTCAGGGGCCTGGCTTAGGCGGTGCGCTTCTGGTCGGAACAAGCGTGTCTGCCGGGCTGGGTGCGGCACTTGGCAAACCCGTCATCGGCATTCATCACCTGGAGGGGCACTTGCTGTCACCGCTGCTTTCCGAGCCACGTCCAGATTTTCCTTTTGTGGCTTTACTGGTGTCGGGCGGCCACACGCAATTAATGGCCGTCATTGGCATCGGCCGTTACCAGCTGCTTGGCGAAACTGTTGATGATGCGGCAGGTGAAGCTTTCGACAAGACCGCGTCGCTGCTTGGATTGAATTATCCCGGCGGACCGGCATTGAGCAAACTCGCGGAGAGTGGCGATGTCGGACGCTTCAAATTGCCGCGGCCAATGATTGCAAGCGGTAATCTGGATTTCAGTTTCAGCGGCTTAAAGACTGCGGCACTGACACTCAAACGCAAACTGGAAGCCGACAGCGCCTTCGACCACCAAACTCGCGCGGATGTTGCGGCGGCATTCCAGGCGGCAATTGTCGACGTGCTGGTCGCGAAATCACTTGCTGCACTAAGCACAAGCGGTATGACGCGTTTGGTGGTCGCGGGCGGGGTTGGGGCAAACAAATCACTTCGGGAAAAACTCACGCAAGCCGCAACGAGAAGCGGCGCAATAGTCTACTACCCGCCATTGGATTTGTGCACCGACAATGGCGCAATGATCGCATTCGCCGCTGCGCTGCGTATCGCTGCTTACCCCGATGTACTGGAAAACTGCTTTGCTTCGTTCAACATCAAGCCGCGCTGGATGCTGACGGAAATATCCGCATCCTAAAGCTCTCCCGCGTTATTTAGGTGCATTCTCCGCGAAGTTTCTTTCTGCAGCAGCGACATTCGCTTCCGCTTTCTTGATCGCCGCTTCCAGTTCGGCGATACGGTCATAGTATTCGGGCTTGCGATTCATGGCGTTTACACCCGTTGGCTTTCCATCCTTGCCACGCCCGACGACGATCT
>JBKJMK010000392.1:0-3003 GCA_046596005.1 Usitatibacteraceae bacterium
TTTAATCGTGGCCGCAGACCAAAGGAATGGCCCGTTGCCGTTGAGGAATTATCGGGAGACCGCGAGACGGGTGACTACAGCGCGCTCAAAGGCCGCAAATTCGATGTCTGTATTGATAATCCAACCAGTGTGCCGCACTGGGTGCGTGATGCGGCCCGCGTATTGAAAGGAAATATCGGTCACTACGTTTTTATTTCGACTATTTCCGTTTACGCAGGCAGCGAGAAGATCGGCAGCGATGAATCTGCACCGCGCGAAAAATACACCGGCAAAGACGCGATGACCGAAACCAACGCTGAATTGCGTAAAAACATGGGGCTCTACGGCCCGCTAAAGGCGCTGAGCGAAGACGAAGCGCACAAGCAATACCCGCACATCACCACCGTGATCCGCCCCGGTTTAATCGTGGGGCCGGGGGATGAAACCGACCGCTTCACCTATTGGCCGGTACGTATTGGGCGCGGTGGCAAGGTTCTGGTGCCGCCGTTGGCAGACCCACTGCAATTTATCGATGCACGCGATCTTGCCGAGTGGACGATCCGCATGGCGGAATCCCGTACCGCCGGAGACTTTAACGGCCACGGGCCGGGTGATGAACTGAGTACCGGTGCGATGCTCCACGGCATCAGTGCGGTGACGACCAAAGGAGCCGTACTTCGCGAAGCTTCAGCGGAATTCTTCAGCACCCACAAGGTCGATGCCTGGCGCGACTTGCCAGTATGGGTGCCGGGGCAGGGCAAGACTGCAGGTTTTCATCGCAGGAGTAACGCACGCGCCATCGCTGCCGGGTTGACCTTCCGCCCTTTGGTCACTACTGTGGCGGATACGTTAAGCTGGTTTGAGAAGCAACCTGCGGAGCGGCAGGCGACGTTGCGCGCGGGGTTAAAGGCTGAACGTGAGGCGGAGCTGCTGGCGCTTCTCGGCGTGTCGAATAAGGCGTAGAACAATGGGATGGACTCCTCCCACCCTAATCGGCATCGAAGTGCCAGACTGGGAAGATTCACAAAGCAGTCGATAGAGAAAAGAGGAGTCCGAGATGAAGATTACCCGTGTTGGCATTGATTTGGCAAAGGAACTGTTCCAGGTTCACGGTGTTGATGGTGGCGACAAGACAGTCGTGCGTCGGCGGCTGCGGCGTGGCGAGATGACCACCTACTTCAAGAAACTACCACCCTGCCTGATTGGCATGGAAGCCTGCGCCAGTTCACACCACTGGGCACGCATACTCAGCGGGCAGGGCCACACCGTCAAGCTCATCGCCCCCCAGTTTGTGAAACCCTACGTCAAAGGCAACAAGAACGACGCCAACGACGCCGAAGGCATCTGCGAAGCCGTCGGACGGTCAAACCTGCGCTTTGTCGCGATCAAAACCGTCGAGCAGCAAATGCGCCCAACTGAGAGACCGAATATGCGTGTGCAGTCGACCCTCTTGCCAACAATGAAACAATGCTTGCAAACCGGGAGGAGTCCATATACGCCATTTGGCGAGCTTCCCGGCACGAAAATGGCCAGAGAAGCGCACCAGTGCTAGGGATCGGCCTGATTGTCGATGCTATAGCCGCGCAATTGAATATGTGAATTTCAAATCATCGTCGTCCCAGCGAAGGCTGGGACCCAGTCCATCGTTTCTTAGGCAAACGGCAGACTGGATTCCAGCACTAGTGGCCCCTGTGGCCATTCTCTGGAATGACGAATCCGGAAAACAAACATAATTGGTTGCCGGATCAAACCTACGGCGGCAACGTCAGCCCCGAGCGCGCCTTTACCGCTGAGATGTCGGACGAATTGATCACGCCGGACGCGTTCAAGTCAAACTTGAAATTCGTCGCTGTCGTGGTCTGGCCGGATCGCGCTTTCACGCCGCTGATGTCGGCAGCGCTGACGGACCGCGTATTGTTGGCGTCGCCCACCAGAAAACCGATCGAAGCCGGCGGCGGATTCACGGAGCCGTTGACATTAACGAGGGTGACGGTGATGCGCTGATTGTCAGGGATGTTCGGCAGGGTTATGAGCACCTCGTTGTTCAAAAATGTTGCTGTCGCCGTGCCGACGGGTGCAACGCTAACGGTTCCTGGGTCACTCACGGGAACATCAAATTGAAAAACAATCGTGTGACCGCTGCCGATGCCCCGTGGCTCGACGGTGATGTTGGGTGCAACGAGCGTGGTGTCGATCGGCAAATCGAATGTTCCCGCGAGGCCGTGGATTTTGCGCGATAACACGTTGGTGATGACCACGTTGGCATTGGCGTAGGCACTGGCATAGTTGGCGTCACCCAGTTGCGTCGCGGTAAGCGCACACGTGCCCGCGCCGACGATGGTGAGTTGATTGCCAGAGACGGTGCAGATCGTGCCAGCACTGCTGGTGCTAAAGGTGAAGGTCGTCAGGCCACTGGATGCCGTTGCGGTCAACGTATTTGGCGATACGCCGAACACGACAGGTGAGGCAGGCGTAAAGGTCACCGTCTGGATAATCAGGGTGATGGCAATAAGTGTCGTTACCGGACTCAACGTGGGGCCTGTGTATTGGTCGGCGAGCTGGCCGCTGCCATTGCTGCCCCAACATGCGACCCCACCGTTGACCGCCGCGCAGTTGTGGCTGTAGCCCGCTGACACCGCCGAGACACCGCTGCCGGCGGCAATCGCCTGCACCGGCACCAGGCTTTGCGTGGTGCTGTTGTTGCCGAGTTGGCCGTTGCCGTTATTACCCCAGCACTGTACCGCGCCATTGACCGTCGCGCAGCTGTGGAAGCTGCCCGCTGCCACCGCCGTGACACTGCTAGCGGCGCCAATCGCCTGCACCGGCACCAGGCTCTGCGCGGTGCTGTTGTTGCCGAGTTGGCCGTTGAAGTTAGTGCCCCAGCACTGCACCCCGCCGTTGACCACCACGCAGCTGTGGTCTTGACCCGCCGACACCGCCGAGACACCGCTGCCGGCGGCAATCGCCTGCACCGGTACCGGGCTTTGCGTGGTGCTGTTGTTGCCGAGTTGGCCGCTGTCGTTA
>JBKJMK010000096.1:0-4295 GCA_046596005.1 Usitatibacteraceae bacterium
GTCTCGACAATCACCATACCAGTGGCCGCCGACAATCCACCAATGAAAACCAGCAGCGCCAGCCATTCCTGGCGCTGCGACATGGGCAGCGTCAGGACAAACGTATCCGCATTGACGCTACCTCCCTGAAAGTGCAGCAGGCCGCCGAACGCGATGGGCAACACGAACAAGTTAATAGCCAGGATATAGAGCGGAAACAGCCAGACCGCCTTATTCAGGTGTTTTTCATCTACGTTTTCGACTACGGCGACCTGAAACTGGCGCGGCAGGAACAGGAACGCCAGCATCGACAATATGATGAGCCAGATCCAGCTCATGTAATTGCCCGCCGCCCCACCGAAGGGCGTAGCCAGTGCCGCCAATTGTGGCTGCGCCATCGCCCGGCCAAAAATGTCTGCCGGGCCGTTGAACATGACGAAGGTGACATATATGCCGACGGCGAGAAAAGCAATCAACTTGACCAGCGACTCGAAAGCGATGGCGGCGACCATGCCCTCGTGCCGCTCGGCCACATCGAGTTTGCGTGTACCGAAGGCAACCGTAAAAAAAGCCATGAATACCGCGATATAGAAGGCGGTATCGTCCATGATGCCGACTGTGCCAATTTTCTGCGGCATGACGATTTCAGGATACTGAAGGAGTATCTGGAAGCTGGTCGAAATTGCCTTCAATTGCAGTGAAATGTACGGAAGAATACCTACCACCGCAATCACCGTCACCAGTCCGCCCAACAACGCACTCTTGCCGTAGCGTGAGGCGACAAAATCGGCCAGTGACGTGAGACGATTGATCTTGCTGATGCGAATCATCTTGCGCACCACAAACCACCACAGGATCATCATCAGCGTGGGACCGATATAGATCGGCAGAAAGCCCACGCCGTCGCTGGCGGCACGCCCGACACTTCCATAGAATGTCCACGCTGTCGCGTACACACCCAGTGACAGTGCATAAACGTAAGGTGTCGCAATCAGCGATCGTCCCTGGTCTGCACGCTTGTCTGCGTAATACGCGATCGCGAACAGAAAGCCGATGTAGGCGAATGAGGCGCAGACGATGACCCAACCTTTCAGCACGCGCTTGACCCCGTTGAGTTTTCTGAAAGACGCATAGGGACGGCTATTGGAATTGTTCGATGGCCAGATACATCAGCAGAATCAGCGCCGCCCATGCGAGGAAGAGATAGGCGAAAAGCAGCGGGATACCGAACAGCGTTGCGCCGACGTTGAAGAGCGCCAGCATCGGGAAATTGAACAACACCATGCCCAGCAGGAAAATGCAGACGAGCCGCTGACCGCGAATGCCGCGCCTTGGGTTAGGAATGGAATTGGATTTGAGCACATTCACTCCAGTCGCAAAGAAGTCATTCGCTATTTATTCCCGCCACGACCAGGTTGTCAACCTGAACCCGGCTGCTGGCCACTATTTGCGATTCAGCTTGGCCAGCCAGCCATGCTCGTGCGCCAGTTTAAAAAGCGCGGCGGCCGAAGGGTATTCCTGCGCAGCGGCCAGGCTCAGCAGCACCTGGAACAACTGCGCGGTGCCGACGGCATCGGCGACGGCGCGGTGACGCGCGGAGATCGTGATGGAAAAATGCGCCACCCAGTCATCAAGGCTGCGCAACGAAGCGGGCGCATCACGGACCAGCGCGGGCGCGAGCAGCGCCAGATCGATGAACTGTGGCGAGAAATCGATATCGAGATGCTCCGCGACGGACCGTTTCAGCATGGACTCATCGAACGCTGCGTGAAACGCGGCGCACGGCAACTTTTTCGAAAATTCCAGAAATCCCACCAGCGCGGTAGCCGCGTCGACGCCTTCCATTTGTTCACTGCCGGAGATCCGGTGAATCAGGATATTGTCGCTGCGGCTCGCCGTCGACTGCCTGATCACCACCTCAAAACTCTGATCGAACCGAATCGTGGTGCCCTCGACGAGTACGGCACCGATGGCCAGCAATCGGTCATTGCGCACGTCCAGTCCTGTGGTTTCGACGTCAACCACCAGCCAGCGTTGCGCCGAAAGCGGTCCTCGCAAATCGACAGGATCGATTGCACACCAGCGCTCGATGGGAACGTGCAGGGACGCATCCAGTCCCGCTAAACCGCGACGTTTGCCGAACAATGAATCCAGCAGATTCAAGTCTGAAAATCCATTTCCAGGCGACTTTGCAGTTTTCGCGCCTGCCGAAGCGCTTCCTTCAGTATTCGCCGATCAAGCGCGTTCAGGTCGTCGGGATTGACGCGATTGGGATGCGCCATCGCCCCACTCACCCGGGACGTGTCGACGTCGCCGGACGCGGCGTCGCGGGGCATCGCATCTTCCTGGTTACGCAGGCGCAGCAGCTGGATAAAGTGAAAACTGTCGATGATGGCGGCAGCCTCTTCGTCCTGCATGCGCATCCGCGACGCGGCGACACGAATGCGCTCGGCCGTGTTCGAGGCCGATACGCCGTGCTTCAGCGCAAAGATTCGGGCAGCATCGATAAATGGACGCGCGCCGTACTTCTTCAGGTCGATGGTGCCGGGCAATTCGCTGTCGTCCGCAACAAAATCGCGCAGCACACCGAGTGGCGGCCGCACCTGCAACGCGTTCTGTGCCATCAACAGGAAGAACATCGCATGCGACGCCACTTGCTGATTCAGCCATTGGCGCAGCGCATCGGCAAGTGCCAAATCACCGTGCAACGCGCGAAAATCAAAGAAAATCGCCGCGTTCAATAACGCCTCCGGATGCGGCGTGCTCATCCAGCCGGCAAACGTCCTGCGCCATTCCGCAGGGGTGAGACACCACTTCGGATTGCGCGCCATGATGTCGCCTTTGCAGAGCGGGAAGCCACATTGGTCGAGAATCCGGTTGGTGCCATCGGCAAATTTCAGGAAAGTCGTGCGCGTCTCGTCAAGTCCGTCGTCACCGGCAGACACATCGAGCGGCACAAAAATCAGGGCGTTGTCCTGATCGGTGGCCAGCGTTTGTTCCATGCGGCCCTCGGAACCCAGACCCATCCAGCACCAAGGCGTCTGCGGGGGCGGGTTGTCGCGTGCCGCCAGCACAAGTGCGCGGCCGACCAGCGCGTCATTCAGGGTCGTTACCAGTTGGGTAAGCTGTTCGGCGCCCGCGCCCTGCGCCAGCAGCGCACCCGCGAGCCGCCTGACTTTACCCGCTGCGCGTACCAATTCGTCGGTGCTCCCGGAACGATCAATGGACTTTGCAATCTCGCCCAGCGACAATCGCTGCAACGTAAACAGATCGCGTTCGGATACGACGCCGATGAGCTTGCCCTCTTCCATGACCAGAACGTGACGGAAACGCAAGCGTGCCATCGCCTGGGCCGCTTCGAACAATGCCGCATGACTGGGTAACGCAAACGGCGTCGGCGTCATTGCCTGTTTGATCGGCGCGTCCTGCGGAATACCCGCGAGTGCGATTCGGTCCAGTACATCTCGCTCTGTGAAGATGCCGATGGGTTGCCCAGGGGGGTCGGCCGACACCACAACGACAGAGCCGATGCGCATGGCTTTCATGCATTCCAGCACCGTACGGACGGGGGTATCCGGGGTGACAGTGACGGGCTCACGTCGAATGATGGACTTCAGCGGACTGGCGAGCAGTTGCGCGTCGGACAGGCGCGAGGTGTACTGGCTCTGGACGCCGCGCCGCGATTGTTCGAGCAACGCGGCGATGCGCCGCGTTGCAAAGTCGCGAAACGGCCGCGACACATCCATCACGTGCTCAAAATCAGCGAGCGCAAGCTGATAGCAGAAGGTATCCTGCAAAGCCATGTAAGTGAGTACGCCCGGGCGCCGCGCAATCAACGCGCCAACCGGAAAGCACTCGCCTTCGGTAAGCGTGAGCGCCCATGCGTCTGCGGACCGCGCCTTGTCTTCCATCCCGGTGACGCTGCCTTTTTGCACGATGAAGAAGTACTTGGAAACACCGTCTTGCGGCGCCAGCAGGGTTTCGCCTTTCGCAAAATACTTCAGCGAGAGCCGCGCCGCAATGTACTGAAGGGTGGAAAGATCCATCGCATCGAAGGGTGCGTTTTGCCGCAGGTCTTCGACCGTCGAGGCGATCAGCGAGGGGGCTGGCTGGGTGGACATTTTGGTGTGGCCTGAGGGCATTTGACTTTGAAATGGCGTGTCGGGGAAAAGCGGCTGCGCAACGTTGAACAACAGTCTACCGATACCGGCACTATAGCGACTTTCGACCAGACCAGGACTCGCAATGATGGCCGCCGCGCGTGGTACTCGCCCGGAATCAGTGCGCCCCCGTGGCCGCTGCATTGCTCCCCGCCC
>JBKJMK010000131.1:0-6298 GCA_046596005.1 Usitatibacteraceae bacterium
GCCGGTGCATATTTGACCGGCGGATAATACATCTGGATACCCGGCCAATAGTCGCCGAGCATGTCGGCAGTGGGCGTCAAGACGCTTTCGGGAAGGGCTTCGGCAGTGGCGTGTTTCATGTTTCTCTCTCTCGGCCAAAGGTGGCCAAATACAGCTGCAAATTACACGGATTGTTGCGCTGCGTCAACAGGTCTTATAAAAGATATAAGATACATTTACGGGAATATTTTGCTGTGCTGTAAGTTTTTGGTAAGGTACTAATGCTGTAATCAGCGTCTGCGTTTCAAAAAAAGCCGGTGCGCCATCATGTGGTGCATTCGAAAACGTTATCTGCAATGCGCCTGCTACGAGGAAAAACCATGTCGAGCATAGAATCGGTATCGCACGAAAACCGTATCTTCAATCCCCCGGCTGCACTTTCAAGTCAAGCCAACATTCCCGGGATGGCGGCATATCACGCCCTTTGCGATGAAGCCGAAAAAGACTACGCTGGTTTTTGGGGCCGACTCGCGCGCGAAAATCTCGATTGGCACAAGCCGTTTACGAAAGTGCTGGATGAATCAAAAGCGCCGTTTTATCGGTGGTTTCACGATGGCGAACTGAACGCCTCCTACAACTGTCTCGACCGCAATCTCGCCATTGGTAACGCCGACAAGACCGCGATCATTTTCGAAGCCGACGATGGCGCCTCCAACAAAATCACCTACCGCGACCTGCATAAGCGCGTGTCCAAATTTGCCAATGCGCTCAAAGCCAGGGGCATCAAAAAGGGCGATCGTGTCATTATCTATATTCCAATGACGATCGAAGGTGTGGTCGCGATGCAGGCTTGTGCCCGCATAGGCGCAATCCACTCGGTGGTATTCGGCGGTTTCTCGGCTAAATCCGTGCATGAACGTATCGTCGACGCAGGTGCCGTCGCGATCATCACCGCCGACGAACAAATGCGTGGCGGCAAAGCGCTGCCAATCAAAAAGATCGTTGATGAAGCGCTGGACATGGGCGGCTGCGAGCAGCTGAAGACGTGCATCGTTTACAAACGTACGGGTGGCAAGGTCGACATGACAGCCGGGCGCGATTATTGGTGGCACGACGTCGAAGCCGCCGGCGAGGACGTATGTGAACCGGAGTGGGTGAACGCCGAACATCCGCTGTTCATTCTTTACACATCCGGCTCGACGGGAAAACCCAAGGGTGTCGTGCATTCCACAGGCGGCTATTTGCTGTGGACGCATATGACGATGAAATGGACGTTTGACAGTAAACCCAACGATGTTTTCTGGTGTACGGCGGACATCGGTTGGGTGACAGGTCACTCGTACGTTGCCTACGGCCCACTATCGGTTGGTGGCACGCAAGTCGTGTTCGAAGGCTTGCCGACCTACCCGAATGCAGGGCGCTTCTGGGAGATGATTCAAAAACACAAAGTGACTGTTTTTTACACCGCGCCCACCGCCATCCGCTCACTCATCAAGGCCGGAGAAGTCGATCCTAAAACCCATCCGCGCAATTACGACCTGACGTCGCTGCGTATTCTTGGCTCTGTTGGCGAGCCGATTAATCCAGAAGCGTGGATGTGGTACTACGAGAATGTCGGTGGTTCGCGCTGCCCGATCGTCGATACTTTCTGGCAAACCGAAACCGGGGGGCACATGATTACGCCGCTGCCGGGTGCCACGCCGATGAAACCAGGTTCCTGCACCCTCGCGCTGCCGGGCATCATGGCGGCGATTGTCGATGAAGCCGGCCACGATGTCGCGAACGGCAACGGCGGGATTCTGGTCGTGAAACGTCCGTGGCCTTCGATGGTGCGTACCATCTGGAACGATCCCGACCGCTTTCAAAAAACCTATTTTCCCGAGGAGCTCGGCGGCAATCTCTATCTGGCTGGTGACGGTGCGGTGCGTGACAAGGAACACGGTTACTTCACCATCATGGGCCGCATCGATGACGTGTTAAACGTGTCAGGTCATCGTTTAGGCACGATGGAAATCGAGTCTGCCCTGGTGTCCAATTCGAAGCTTGTGGCAGAAGCCGCTGTGGTCGGTCGCCCTGACGACATGACTGGCGAAGCGGTAGTGGCCTTCGTGGTGTTAAAGGGCCAACGACCGACCGGCGAGGCCGCGAAAGCCCTGGCGAAAGAACTGCGTGACTGGGTCGGCAAAGAAATCGGCCCGATTGCAAAGCCAAAGGACATTCGTTTTGGCGACAATCTGCCGAAAACGCGTTCCGGAAAAATCATGCGCCGGTTATTGCGCTCGATCGCCAAAAATGAGGAAATCACGCAAGATATTTCCACGCTGGAGAACCCGGCGATTCTGGAGCAGTTGAAGCAAAACACGTAGAGAAAAATTGCCAAACTCTGGCATTGGTGCGGCTGACAGCCGGCAAATAAGCTGGCAGGCTCACCGCTGCTGGATGTTACTGCCGATTCAAAAAATATTCTCTGCCCGCGGCCTGACCGGGCATGACGCAGATTCAAAATCGTGATGAAATTCCAGCGCTGGGCGTTGGGATATTCTTTGTTTCTTGCGTACCTCCTGCACCTTTGCATGACCTAAATCATATCTTGTCGAAATAACCTCTCCATTCAGCGCGCGATTGTTGACTCCACTATATGTGGTGGATATTGTGTCCCAACACCACTACAGATGGGACACAAATGATCGTCATTGGAGAGAGAGTCGATATCGCCGTTGCAGTCCTGCAGCGTGTGAACAAACGCAACGGTGCCTCGATGCCGTTCGACTCGCGCAAAATCATGCGGGCGATCGTCAAGGCAGGTCAGGCGACCGGCGAATTCGGCCAATGTGAGGCAGATGAAATTGCCGGTCATGTGATGAACGCACTCACCCGACGTTATGCGAGTGGCACCGCCAGCGTCGAGAACATTCAGGATATTGTCGAGCGTCAGCTGGTCGAGCAAGGCTTTTTCACCACCGCCCGCGCGTACATCGTTTACCGCGAACAGCATCGCAAGCTCCGAAGTGATCGCGAGTGTGTGGTCGATGTCGGCACCTCCGTCAATGAATATTTGCAACAGCTCGACTGGCGCGTCAATGCCAATGCCAATCAGGGTTACTCGCTGGGCGGGCTGATCCTCAATGTCTCCGGCAAAGTCATTGCCAACTACTGGCTGACGCATGTGTATCCGCCGGAAGTGGGCGAAGCGCACCGCGTAGCTGATTTCCATATTCACGATCTCGATATGCTCGCGGGCTACTGCGCCGGCTGGTCATTGCGAACGTTTCTGAACGAGGGCCTCAACGGCGTGCCGGGAAAAACCGAAGCCAAGCCGCCCAAGCATCTTTCCAGCGCGGTCGGCCAGATCGTGAATTTTCTTGGCACGCTGCAAAACGAATGGGCCGGCGCGCAGGCGTTCAGCTCATTCGACACCTACATGGCACCGTTCATTCGCAAGGACCGCCTGTCCTATCGCGAAGTCAAACAATCCATCCAGGAGCTGATTTACAACCTGAACGTGCCTTCGCGCTGGGGTACGCAGACCCCGTTCACGAACCTGACGTTTGACTGGACCTGCCCGGAGGATTTGCGTGAGCAGATTCCCTACATTGCCGGCGAGGAAATGCCGTTCAGCTACGGTGATCTGCAGGAAGAAATGGATGTGATCAATCGCGCCTACATCGAAGTGATGATGGAGGGCGACGCAAAAGGGCGTGTCTTCACCTTTCCCATCCCCACCTACAACATCACACCGGACTTCGACTGGCATCACCCAAACACTGAGCTGCTGTTTGAAATGACGGCGAAGTACGGGTTGCCGTATTTTCAGAATTTTCTGAATTCCGAGATGAAGCCCAACATGATCCGCTCGATGTGCTGCCGCCTGCAGCTCGACTTGCGAGAGCTGTTGAAGCGCGGCAATGGCCTGTTTGGTTCAGCTGAGCAGACGGGTTCACTGGGCGTAGTCACGCTGAACTGCGCGCGCCTGGGTTACCTGTACAGCGCTGATGAAGCGGCGCTGTTCACGCGCATCGACGCACTGATGGAACTGGCCAAAACCAGCCTGGAAATCAAACGTAAAGTCATCCAGGGGCACATCGACGCAGGCCTGTTTCCGTATACGCGGCGTTACCTCGGCACGTTGCGAAATCATTTTGCAACCATCGGCGTCAACGGCATCAACGAAATGATTCGCAACTTTACCGACGATGCCGAAGACATCACGACGCCGTGGGGGCATGAATTTGCGCTGCGTCTGCTTGACCACATCCGCGCGCGCATCGTGGTGTTTCAGGAGCAGACCGGGCACCTCTATAACCTCGAAGCGACCCCGGCGGAAGGCACCACCTACCGGTTCGCCAAGGAAGACCGTAAACGCTATCCAGACATTTTGCAGGCGGGAACGACAGACATGCCCTACTACACCAATTCATCGCAATTACCGGTGGGCTTTACGGACGATCCATTCGAGGCGCTCGAACGCCAGGACCCGCTGCAACGCAAATATACCGGCGGCACGGTGCTGCATCTGTATCTCGGTGAACGCGTTTCCACTTCGGCCGCCTGCCGGGAGTTGGTGAAACGCGCATTCACGCGCTTTCATCTTCCGTATATCACCGTGACCCCGGCATTTTCAATTTGCCCAAGCCACGGCTATCTCGCCGGTGAGCATGCGTTTTGCCCAACGTGCGACGAGGTAATTCTCGCGAAGAAGCGCGCCGCCACAATTGAATTTCCATCCCAACCAGAAGGAGGTCTCGCATGACTGTTCGGCCCCAATGCTCACCCGCAAACATCCATCCATTACTGTCCAATGACGAACGTCAGCCTTGCGAAATCTGGACGCGCGTGATGGGCTATCACCGACCGGTTTCGTCATTCAATATCGGCAAGAAGGGCGAGTTCTATGAGCGGCAGTATTTTGTCGCGGACAAACCGGCTAAGCACAATGCGCTACCAGCCCGTGCCTGATGCTTAGAGTCGCCGGTCTGACACCGCTATCGACGACCGATTTTCCCGGTCGGTTGGCGGCGGTGATATTCGTGCAGGGTTGCCCATGGCGCTGCCGCTACTGTCACAACCCAGAATTACAGTCGCGTCGCGTCACCCCCGCCATGACCTGGCGCGCCGTGCTCGATTTCCTTGATCATCGCCAGGGTTTGCTTGACGGCGTGGTGTTCTGTGGTGGCGAACCGACGGCCGACCGCAACCTGGCGGCAGCTGTTGAGGACGTTCGGCAACGCGGATTCAAAGTAGCCTTGCATACGGCCGGCACCTGTCCTGATCGTCTGCGCATGCTGCTACCGAAGATTGATTGGGTGGGGTTTGATGTCAAGGCAAATTTTGACGACTATGCGCATACAACAGGGGTAGCGGGCAGCGGTACTCGTGCACAAGAGAGCCTCGCGCATGTGCTTGCATCGGGCGTCGAGTATGAAGTTCGCACCACCCGGCACCCGGCGTTGCTCCCGTCCGGCAAATTGCGCTCGATGGCCGCAGTATTGCGGCAGCAGGGGGTGGACAGATTTGCCCTGCAGGAATTTCGCTCCGACGGTTGCGTGGACGAGTCGCTGGATAGATGGCCTCAGCCGCTTGGGGATGAAGACGCCAGCCACTTGCACGGGTTGTTCCCTACCTTCATTTTGCGTCGCGCGAATTGACCGCATTGTCGTCAGGTCGGCTTGCAATGGTCGCCAGAACCGGCGTTGGAAGGCTATCTTTCGTGGTTCCATGATCTGGATCACGGCTGCGCAAGCTACGGCGCGCAATTGGCCAGGGACGATCACTAAAATGGCGGCGGAATACCTTTTTAGAAAAAGACATGACGAGTTCCCCGGAAACAATCACCATCGCAGAATCCTCCCCACACGCGCGGAGCCGCTGCGGCACTGACGCCAGAAATGATCGCGCCGAACGGATGAAGCTGGTGTGCCCGGCAGGCTCCCTGCTCGCATTGAAAGCGGCGGTGGACAATGGCGCGGATGATGTCTATATGGGCATACGCGACGAAACTAACGCGCGTAATTTTGCCGGCCTGAATTTCGACGAGAAATCCATGCTCGAAGGCATCGCCTACGCACGTGCCCACGGCGTGCGGGTTTTGATGGCCCTGAATACCTATCCGCAGCCGGCCACATCGCAAAAATGGCAGCGCGCTGTCGATCTGGCCGTCGACTACGGCGTGGATGCAATCATCGTCGCCGATATGGGCTTGATGCACTACGCGGCAAACAAGTATCCGCAATTGCGCCTGCATCTTTCGGTGCAGGGTTCGGCGACGAATTATGAGGCGATCAATTTCGTATACGAACGATTTGGCATCACGCGCGCGGTG
>JBKJMK010000220.1:0-20661 GCA_046596005.1 Usitatibacteraceae bacterium
CTTTCCGATGGCTGGCGAACGCTCTCGGAGTTGATGGTCATTCTCGAAACGCTCGACAAACCGCTGCTGAAAATGGATAGCGTACTGGAGTTCGCTGCTGGATTCGGCCGCTTCACCCGTCATCTCGCGCGGGTATTGCCGACGCGCGTCACATGTGCGGACGTATTGCCTGGAAGTCTCGATTTCTTGCGCGAGCAGTTCGGCGTGAAGATAATGCTATCGATGCATAAACCAGAGTCTGTGGTATTCCCCGCGCAGTACGATCTGGTTTTCGTGTTGTCGATGTTTACTCACCTGCCGCCAACCGCGTGGCAGCCTTGGCTTCGCACCCTCGCGAAGGCAGTAAAACCGGGTGGCCTGCTCGTTTTCAGTGTGTGTAACGAAACCGCCGGTCGTGAACTGGGAGTGGTTTTCGACGACGATGGCACCCGTTTTCTTGCCAGTTCCGAATCACCATCGCTGGATGCAGAAACTTACGGCACGACGTTCACTACGCGCCAATTTGTTGAGGAGCAGGTGGTGGGCGCATTCGGAAGGCCACCAACCCACTATTTTCCTTACACATTCTGGCTCGGGCAGGATGCGGTCGTGATGCAGTTTTAGCTGCATGACCGCAGAATTATTCCAGCGCTTCAACCGCATAAAGTCGCGCTAGGTACTGCGCTCGAAAACGAGTATTTCCTGCCCGCATAAATCGCCGGGACGTTCTTTGAGTTTCAGCCCCGCAGCGGCGGCAAGTTCAACAAAATAATCGACTTCAACGTCTATGCGCGCTTCGGTGCCGCTGTAGCGCATGCCCGCAGAAGGTTCAATGTGCAAGCTGATGATGGCCAACCCTGCAGGCTTCAACGCGCGCGCGGTTTCGTGCAGGTAGTGGTGGCAGTCTCGCTCCAGTAAGTGTGTAAACAGCGACGCCGCAAACGCCAGATCAACCGTGCCGTCATCTGCGGGAAAACGGTAGTCACGCGCCTGGATCGTGCCATGAGGGTTATACATCTCGTTACTGAGATCCGCATGATAAAACTCGAAGCGACCGTGGGAGCTGGGCGAGAGGTGATAGCGCGACCAGTCGATACTGAGCTTTAGAACATCGAACCCGACATAACGAGCAATATCGCGGTTATTAGTCAGGAATCGCGCTGTTTTTCCACAACCACAACCGATATCGAGAACAGTTGAATCTGGTTTAAGAAAGTGGCTGACCAGTTGCGCCCACGAATGGCCCACCAGCAGAAAAATCGCCAGCTCAAAGGTCCCTGTGCTGCCCATCAGTACCTTCGGTGGAAGCGCCAGTGTATGCGTCCAGACTTGATATCCGCTAAATGTGCTACTGGCATCCAGATTAGGTGCGCAGGCAAGATCCTGAAACGTCGTGTTGGTCATATCTGCTTTCTGAGATACGCGCGGAGTGCAACTTTGGTTCGTTAACGCGCGCGTTGTGCGTAGCGATGCATGAGATTTGTGGCGTAGGACTCAATAAATTTTACAGATTCAGAATGGCCCGATCCTGGTGACTTCGTCAATCCACTCTTGTTTCGAAGACTCAGGCAGCGCGCGCATCCAATTTGCGATGAGATTTGAATTCGCGTTTTGCACATACCCCACCCGTAAACAAACCCGCAAAGACTTCTGGCCACCGCAAAGACCGAACCACGCCACGCAATCCGTCAATTGCGCCCCGGCCGCTTCCATCACGATTTGTGCGATACCGCCACGCGCCGCGCAATCTGAATACTCCTCCCTTCGCAGGCGGCGATAAAAAGTTTTCTGCACCGCGAGCCCGCCGCCGAGATAGGCATCCTTGTATTTGATGTAGTTGACGAAACCGACGCATTCCTCCGTGCCATCTGGCCAGGTGTAAATCGCGACAAACTGCCGCCAGTCGTCCGGCTGAATTTGCGTGTCAAGAATGCGGTATGCCACTGGCACCGGGAATGCACTGTTAAACGCTTCCTGAAATAGCGCGCCGGCATAGCGGGCGGCGTCTTTCGTTTCAAATACCTGTAGCGAATCGTTGAATGTGGTCATGTGCTCTTTTAGATCTTTGATTAGCCTGATTGCATAAACTCCAGCATGGCCGACATGTCATTTCGAGTCCGGTTTCATCGTGTGAGTAATCTGCTTTTGTCGGCGCTCGATAAAGCAGATCTCTCACTGGCGGTTTGAAATGACATTTTCCTTCGAAATGACGGTACTATTTCGCAACCTCAAGCATTGGCGCGGCTTTCAAGACATTTGTGGCCTGCAAGCCGCACCAATGCTAGAGGCTGACTTGTCATTTCGAACCCGGTTTCATTGGGTGAGAAATCTGCTTTTTTTAGCTTTCGAAAAAGCTGATTTCTCACCAACGGTTCGAAATGACACTTTCCTTCGAAAGGACAACTTACCTTAAGTCAACTTGCCATGACACTGCTTGAACTTCTTTCCCGACCCGCACCAGCACGGATCATTTCGACCAACCTTGACATCACCTCTGACATACGGCTGTGCCGCCTGCTGCTCCGGCGCCTTGTCATTGTCGGCCAGTGCTTCATCGTAGTCGGCGTGGTGGTACTGCACATTTTGTGCCGCGCGTGATGCGGCTTCTTCAGCCACTTTTTCAGCAGCGGCAACTTCGTCTGCCGTCCGCACTTGCACCTGAATGAGGAGCTGCGTCACTTCGCGTTTGATCCCGTCGAGCATATTGCTGAACAACTCGAATGCCTCGCGTTTGTATTCCTGCTTTGGCTGCTTCTGCGCATAGCCGCGCAGATGAATACCCTGACGCAAATAGTCAAGCGAAGCCAGATGTTCGCGCCAGTGCGAATCGATTGATTGGAGCATGACTGACCGCTCGTATTGATGAAGTAGCGCAGCATCAACATCCTTGAACTTGGCGCTGTAATCGATGTTGGCCTGGGAAATAACGCGAGCGGCAATTTTCCCGCCATCGATCTCTTCCTCGGTCTTCATCCATTCATCAATCGGTGCCTGGATATTGAAATCGGCGGCGAGCGTTGTCGTCAGCGCCGGGATATCCCATTGCTCTTCGACCGACTCCGGTGGCACGAACTGATTGACAACGCCTTCGAGCACACCACCGCGCATGCCGACGATGGTGTCGGAAATATCATCTGCATCCAGTAATTCATTGCGCTGCTGATAGATCACTTTGCGCTGGTCGTTGGCGACATCATCGTATTCAAGCAATTGTTTTCGCATGTCGAAGTTGCGCGCTTCCACTTTGCGCTGCGCGTTTTCGATCGAACGCGAAACCATGCCAGCCTCAATGGCTTCACCCTCCGGAATTTTCAGGCGTGCCATGATCGCTTTGAGTCGGTCACCGGCAAATATTTTCAGTAGCGGATCTTCAAACGAAAGAAAAAACCGCGATGAACCCGGATCGCCCTGGCGCCCGGCGCGACCGCGCAACTGATTGTCGATACGCCGCGATTCGTGACGCTCGGAGCCAACGATATGCAGGCCACCCGCAGCCACCACCGTCTTGTGCAGCAAGTCCCAATTCGTGTTGATTTCATTGATGCGCAACTCTTTTTGTGCCTCCGACAATGATTCGTCAGCTTTGACGATCTGTACTTCCGGGTCAGGATTGCCGCCCAGTACGATATCGGTACCGCGCCCGGCCATGTTGGTGGCGATGGTAATCTGTTTCGGCTTGCCCGCCTGCGCGACGATGGTCGCTTCGCGCGCATGCTGTTTGGCGTTCAATACTTCATGCGGAAGTTTTTCTTTGCTGAGTAACTCGGAGAGCAATTCAGAATTTTCAATCGATGTCGTACCAAGTAACACCGGCTGGCCGCGCTCAAAGCAATCTTTCACGTCAATCACGATGGCGTTGTGCTTCTCCTTCGCGCTGATGTAAACCAGATCGTTGGTGTCCTTTCGGGTCATCGGTTTGTTGGTCGGGATGATCACGGTTTCGAGGTTGTAGATGCTCTGAAATTCAAACGCTTCCGTGTCAGCCGTACCGGTCATGCCGGAGAGCCTGCCGTAAAGGCGAAAATAATTCTGGAAGGTGATCGAGGCAAGTGTCTGCGATTCGTGCTGAATTTTCACGCCCTCTTTCGCCTCAACCGCCTGATGCAACCCTTCCGACCAACGCCGGCCCGGCATCATCCTGCCGGTGAACTCATCAACGATGACCACTTCGCCGTTTTGCACCACGTACTGCTGGTCCCGATGGTAGAGCGCGTGGGCGCGCACTGCAGCATAGAGATGGTGGATCAGCATGATATTGGCAGGGTCATAAAGCGATGCGCCCTCGGGCATCAGCCCATTCTTTACCATCAGCGCCTCGGCGTTCTCGTGACCCGCTTCGGAGAGCAATACCGTGTGCTGCTTGAGATCGACCAGGTAATCGCCGGGCGTATCTTCTTTTTCCTGCGCCGTCAAATACGGCACCAACGCATTGATCTTTACATACATCGCGGCGGAGTCTTCGGCCTGGCCGGAGATGATTAGCGGCGTACGCGCTTCGTCGATCAGGATCGAATCGACCTCATCGACGATGCAGAAATTGAGTCCTCGCATCACGCGTTCGTTCTTGTTCGTCACCATGTTGTCGCGCAGGTAATCGAAGCCGAATTCGTTGTTGGTGCCGTAGGTGATGTCGGCTTTAAAGGCTATTTGCTTTGCATCGTGCGGCATTTGCGAAACATTGCAACCCACCGTTAGACCAAGAAAATTGTGCAACCTGCCCATCCACTCCGAATCTCGCTGCGCGAGGTAATCGTTCACCGTCACGAGGTGCACACCCTTGCCGCTCAGCGCGTTCAGGTACGAAGGGAGTGTGGCTACCAGCGTTTTTCCCTCGCCGGTGCGCGCTTCGGCGATCTTGCCGTCGTTCAATACCATGCCACCAATCAATTGCACATCGAAGTGGCGCATGCCGAGCGAACGTTTGCTGCCTTCGCGCACGACCGCAAATGCCTCCGGCAGCAACTGCGCCAGCGTCTCGCCTTTGGCATGCCGATCCTTGAATTCATCGGTCTTGGCCCTCAATTCAGCGTCGGTCAGCTTCTCCATCGCCGGCTCAAGCGCATTGATCACCACGACTGTCTTTCGATATTGCTTCAGCAGACGTTCATTGCGGCTACCGAAAATGGATTTCAAAAATGTGTCGAACATGTGAGACCTTCTTGTATTCGCGGCACGTTGACCGCGTTAGGGCGACAAATAAACAGGGGATTGTTTCAGGCCGCATCCGGCGGCACAAGCTGTGCCTTGCAAGATGGGGGCGCGCAGCAACGATCACAATCCTGCCTCGCGAACACTGAGGCGGACTGCAATGCGGGTGCGGAGGAATTACGGGGCGCGAGCGGATTTAGTCGCAACCGCCGGTTCCTGTGCCTTGGCGAAGGTAAGGAAGCGATTGGGATTCAGCGGGACGCTGTTTTGACGGACTTCGAAATGCAGATGCGGGCCGGTAGCGCGGCCGGTTTGGCCAAGCTCGCCAATGCGCTGACCTTTGAGCACGATGTCGCCAATCTTGACCGTCATCTTTGACAAATGGGCATAACGGGTTGTCAGCCCGTTGTCGTGATCGACATCGATCATCTTGCCGTATTCGGAATGAACCTCGGCGGCGGAAACGACGCCACCGGCGGCGGCAAGAATTTCTGAACCGGGGGCTGCGATAAAGTCCACACCCGTATGGAACGCCTGGTGCCCATTGAATGGATCAATGCGATAACCAAAATTGGATGAGTGGTAGCCAGTGACCACCGGCAGCGTCGTGGGAATTGCCTTGGCTGCCAGCCTGCCCGCCATCAATACAGAATCATACATGCCGAGCTTGTCGCTGCGATCATCGAGTGAGCGGGAAATTTCCTTGATCCTGATCTCAAAATCTTTGAACGATATTTCTTCCGAAAGTGCCTTCGACGGTACCGGGCCGCCCTGACCAGGGATCTCCGAGAAGCGGAACTCTTCCGGCTTGACGCCAGCCGCTTTGCCAAGACGCTCGCCGAACGCATCAAGTCGCATCAGGCGCGCTTGCAGTTCGCCAAGCTTGACCGCCAGAGAATTCAACTGCTCGCGCATCTCCTTTTCGGCGGCTTGGGTTTTTTGCTGGGTGAGCGTGGAGATGAGGCTTTGAATAAACGGATTCTGGATATCGACCGCGTACTTCATGGTCACCCAGTAGGTTCCGAGCGCAAACATGAAACCGGCGCTAATGAAGCCGCATACGGTCATGATAATCTGCGACTGTGAGATCGTGACGATACGGCTTTTGGCCAGACTGTCCGAAACGAGAATAATATTCATTCGATGCTCCTGCCCTAACCTGCGATACCTGCGATGACGCTTAAGACACCAACCGACCCGAAACCACAAAGCGGCTCAAAGTCGATTGACGCCCTGCTACGCGAAAACGAAACATTGCTGCCATTTCATCAGCGGCTGCGACAACTTTCCAGGCTTCAAAAAACATTTGTCGATGCTCTACCGTCCGGCATGAATGATTCATGCCGTATTGCCACAGTGGAGGGATCGACGCTTATTGTTGCGACGGCTAACGGTGCCGTGGCGGCAAAACTAAAACAAATGTTGCCGCGTTTGCTCGAGAAGTTTCGTGAAATTAAAACGCAATATCAAGAGGTTACCGGATTTTCTGTCATCGTGCAACCCGAGTTTTTTGTCGCTGATACGCGCCCTCGTGCAGGTCCCCCACGGGAACCCATGCCCATGGATAAATTGACGGAACTGGCTGAATCCTTGGGAGATTCTCCACTCAAGTCGACGCTGGAGGCGATCACCATTAAACGTCAGCGTGCGCTCACTAACAAACTAAAAAACCGCTAAAGAAACAGCAGGCGCTCGGCAAGGTAGACAACAGCGATCAACGCCGCGAACAGCAGCGTCACTTTGATCATGTTTTTCGTCAGTTTTAAAAAGCGCGGGTTTCTGGTGAACAGGAATCCCAGAAACGTCGCCGAAATCGCAATGACGGCGACCATCAGCAGCAACCTTAGTCCGATGAGCATTTTTTAAGCTTGCGCCAGCGCCATGTTGCCGAACGCGGCTGGCAACTGTTCGCGCTTGTCAAAGGTCACAAACTCAAACGCGGTCTCATCGGCCAACAACGTGCGCACCAATTGGTTATTCATCGCGTGACCAGACTTAATACCGTGAAACGCGCCGATCAGCGGATGCCCCAACATGTATAAATCACCGACCGCATCGAGCGCCTTGTGTTTGACGAATTCATCGTCGAAACGCAGGCCCTCGCTGTTGAGAACGCGAAAATCGTCAATCACGATGGCGTTATCCAGGGAGCCGCCGCGGCCCAGACCCATCTCGCGCAGCATTTCCACGTCGTGCGTAAACCCGAAAGTTCGCGCACGGGCAATTTCTTTGGCGAATGAAACGTCGGCAAAATCGATTTCTATATCAGACGTTGCTTTATTAAACACCGGATGATCGAACTCGATGGTGAATTTGAGCTTGAATCCATTGAACGGCGCGAGCGAAACGTAACGATCTTTTTCCTTCAACTCGAGCAGCTTTTTCACGCGGATGTAACGCTTCGCTTTTCCCTGTTCTTCAATGCCCGCCGATTGCAACAGGAAGACAAACGGGGCGGCACTGCCGTCCATGATCGGCACTTCCTCAGCAGAAAGATCAACATACGCGTTATCAATCCCCAAGCCGGCGAACGCAGACATCAGGTGCTCAACCGTGGCGACCTTCGCACCCGACTCAAGATTCTCGATGCGCGTAGACATGCGTGTGTCATTTACGTTGAGCGCATGCGCGTGCACCATCGGGCTGCCTGGTAAATCGGTGCGACAAAACACGATACCGGCGTCGGGCGCCGCCGGCCGAATGAGCATTTCGACGCGCTGGCCGAGATGCACGCCGACGCCTGTGGCCCGGACTTTGTTTTTGAGCGTACGCTGTTTGATCATGCGATGGCTGACTGGAGAGTGCCTTTTAACATTACAGCAATATGAGCGTTTTCAAGAGCAGTGTTAGCGTTTCCTGGCTTTGTTCGCTGCGGGTTTCGGCGAAGTTGCCTTGCCGTCACCGGCTACCTTTTTTTGATCGCCGATGATGGTTTTTGCAGGGCAAACATTGAATATCGGGCATTTCTTGCAACCAACGGCGATCGCGACCGGGCAAATAACCATCGTGTTTTTCTTTCATCTCGTTGGTGATTTATCCATCATACAGACAATCCGTAACGCCCCTGCCCGCCGCGCGCTGTCAAACGCTAAAATGCCCGGAATTTATGGTCGTTAACATCAAGCTCTGCTTTTAACGCACGATAATCCGGACACATGCGTTCCACCTCTTGCCAGAACGCTGCAGAGTGATTCATGTGGCGCAGGTGGGCGAGTTCGTGGCAGACAACGTAATCAATCAATGCCGGTCTCGCTTTGATCAGTCGCCATGAAAAACGCACCTCGCGACGGGAATTGCAACTTCCCCAGCGACCATTTGCACTGGAAATAAAAACGCGTGGCGGCGCAAGACCATGCAATTTCGCAAAGAAAAACGCGCGTTGCGCAAAATGCGGCAACGCCTGCTTGCGGTACCAGGCGATAACCAAACTCTCAATCACTGCAGCGTCGACCGACTTTTCGGCAATATGGGCGCGCACGAAAAGGTACCCCATCATTTGTTCGACAGTCGGCTTTCGTCTGGCAACATCCGTCGCAACATCCAGCATCAACGTCAACTGCTCGCCCATAAATGACAACGAGGTAGCCGTTTGCCAGATCTGCGGCACCACCCTGCGATGCGACCATTCATCGAGTTTTTTCAGCACCCAAGTCGCATTTTTGCCGATCATCTCTTCAACAGCGGACAGCGGCGTCGAGAGCGATACTGCAACCGTCATGCCGGTGCCATCGACTTTCAAGCCAACGCCGCGTCGGCCACGCCGCCTCACCAGACGGTAATCGACACGGTGGCCCTGCAGCGCGATACTGCGTTCCGCGTCTTCCGCAAGCACAGGTGATACTTTTTTCAATTTGAAAAACATGCCAGTCTCATTTGGCGGCGCGTACCGGATGTCCCTAGCGACATGCAGGCTCAAGCTTCAGCATCTCGCTCTCGATCCAGTTTTCAACATCGACAAGCACTGCCGCCGGTTCACGCCCTTTGGTAATGATCGGTGGACCGATACTTACGGTTACTTTGCCCGGATACTTCATGAACGCATTGCGTCTCCAGCATTCTCCGGCGTTGTGCGCAATCGGCAGAACCGGCGTACCTGTCTTCGCCGCAAGCCATGCCCCGCCGATGCCATAGCGTCCGCGTTGTCCCGGCGCGATCCGCGTGCCCTCGGGGAACAGTGAGACCCACAAACCACGACTGATGCGCTCGCGCCCTTGCTCCTCGATTTGGTCGACCGCGCGTTTACCACTCTTGCGATCAATGGCAATCGACTGCAGGGCATACAACACCCAACCAACAACGGGCACCCAAACCAGCTCACGTTTGATGATCCACACAGCGCGTGGCAAGAGCGAGAGGATAAAAACCGTCTCCCAGGCCGATTGATGCTTGGCCATCGACACACATGGGTAAGCGGGAATATTCTCCCTCCCCTTCACCGCGTAATCGATGCCACAGACAACTTTCGCCAACCAGACAATGGATTTTCCCCAACTCTTTGCGAGGTCGTAACCGCTGTTGTAGTGAATAAAAATCAGCGGCACCACAAAAATTCCGTAGGCGGTCGTCGTGACGATGGCGGCGAGAAAAAAAATGAGTGAACGAATCAGGATCATACGTCGCGATGCGCTTACCACGCGGACAAACGGGTCGAATCTGCGACAAGAAACTTCACCGCCTCGGCAAGATCAGCGAAGACCTTGGTGCCACGTGGCAAGCCGGCCTTCTCTCTGGTCTTTTTTCCCTTGCCAGTCAACACCAGAATCGGCGCGCATCCCACCTTGGCAGCGGCCTCAAGATCACGTAACGAATCGCCAATTGCCGGCACGCCGCTCAGGCCAGTTTGAAAGCGCGCGGCGATGTCTTCGAACATGCCGGTGTCTGGCTTGCGGCAATGGCAATGTTGCTCAGCGGTGCAGGGGCAAAAGAAGATTGCATCGATGCGCCCGCCCTGACGAAATACAAGTTCCATCATCTTGTCATTAATCGCATTGAACGTCGCCATATCAAACAGGCCACGTCCGATGCCTGACTGGTTGGTCGCCACCACAACGCGGTAGCCGTTCTGGTTAAGACGCGCAATCGCATCGACCGAGCCGTCAATGGGCTTCCACTCGCCGGGTGACTTGATAAAGTGATCGCTATCGTGATTGATCACGCCATCGCGGTCGAGGATCACCAGCTTCGTTTGAGTGCTCATCATTCAGATTCTACGTGATGAAAATCAGCTGTGCAGTTTGGCAAAATCGGCACGGGTCATCGCAAACAATTCGGTATTGCCCAAATTACCGGCTGTGTCGCGGCGTTCGCAACGCATCGTGGCCTCGTGGACGAACCCTGCGCGGGGAGGCACACTTGCGCTGCGGAGATTACTGCTGTCGCACACGATAGTTACCCGCTCGGCAAGCAAATACCGATAAGCAAAGCAGGCGATGAGTTTCACCGCTTCGGTGACGTAGCCCTTGCCCTCGGCTTCCGTGCGGATCCAGTAGCCGATTTCCATCGCGGGGATCGCCCAGTTGATGCGGTGCAAACCGGTAGCCCCTAGAAATTGATTGTCTTCCTTGTGCCAGATGCCCATCGGCATGTCCTCGCGCAAGATCCATTTGGCCTGCATGCGCCGCACATACTCGCGCGAAAATTCGAGGCTGTTATGTTCATTCACCCACGGCATCCAGCGCTTTAGATGCTCCCGCGAACACTCCACGGCGCTCCACAAGCTGGACGCGTGATCATCACGGAATGCGCGCAGGGTGACGCGTTCACCGATCAGCTCGGACGGAATATCCAGAAGAATGGGGTTTAGCTTTTCGGTCATGTGGCGAGTTTGGAGAGGTCGGCGACTTTGTTCATCAACGCATGAAGGTCGCCCAACAATGCGAGCCGATTCTCGCGAAGTTTCTGATCTTCTGCATTTACCATGACACTATCGAAGAAATTGTCTACTGGCATTCTGAGGGGTGCCAAAGATTTCAACGCACCGGTATAGTCGCCCGCCGCCCAAAACTTGTCGAACACGGGACGGGCATCCCGCACCGCATCGAAAAGTGCATAATCTGCGCCGTCTACAAGTTCGCCTCGGTCCGCATTGACGAACTGGTGGTCGGCTTTTTTCAATATGTTGCCGATTCGTTTGTTCGCAGCGGCAAGGCTGCTGGCTTCTGGAAGCTTTAGAAACTCCCGCACCGCCATCAACAGAGTTGGTGCGAGATGCACGCGATTTCCAAGATTCTTGATTACGGCCTCGATTTCATTCGAGCTGTAACCTTCCTCTCGAAGCAAGCCACGAAGGCGATCAAACAGGAAAGCCTGAAGGTCCGTGTGCGCATCGCCTAACATCCCGCTTGGGAATGCCTCAAACGCGGAATTTACCAATTCATTCAGCGGTACGTCGAGTTGCTTCTCAATCAACATCCGCAGCACTCCCAACGCATGCCTTCGCAACGCAAACGGATCCTTATCTCCAGTCGGTTGCTGACCAATGCCGAACAATCCGGCCAGCGTCTCCAACTTGTCCGCCAATGCCACGGACAATGCAACTGGCGAATCCGGCAAGTTGTCGCCTGCAAATCGCGGCTGATAGTGCTGTGCAATCGCGTCGGCAACGACTGAAGATTCGCCATCATGCAACGCGTAGTAGCGGCCCATCGTGCCTTGCAACTCTGGAAACTCGCCGACCATTTCAGTGACCAGATCAGCTTTTGCCAGTAACGCGGCGCGCTCTGCCTGTTTCACGTCTGCACCGATTAACCCGGCGATATTCGCCGCCAATCTACGAACGCGCTCCACACGCTCACCCTGTGACCCAAGCTTGTTGTGATAAACCACGCTCGCCAGTTTCGGAATTCGGTCCGCCAGCTTCGTTTTCTTATCCGTCTCAAAAAAGAACCGCGCATCAGCCAATCGTGGCCGCACCACACGTTCATTCCCCTCGATCACGTTTTGTGGGTTGTCCAAACGCATATTGCTGACAATCAGGAACCGACTCGATAACCCACCTTCAGACAGAAACAGCGGAAAGTATTTCTGGTTCAGTTTCATGGTCAGCACGAGGCACTCGGCTGGTACATCAAGAAACTCAGCATCGAACTTGCCTGCGTACACGGTCGGTCGTTCCACCAGCCCGGTGACTTCGTCAAGCAGTGCAGCGTAATCTTCCGGCTCGCCCAATGTGTCGCCGGTTTGCTCGGCATGCGCGAATAACAGGCGCATGATTTCAGCGCGACGCTTTTCAAAACCAGCGATGACGCCGCCTTCATTTTCCAGACGGGACTCGTATTCGTCGGCGTGCTTGAGTACTAACTCAGCCACACCTTGAAAACGGTGCCCATGCGTCATCGCACCAGCGGCTTGCCCGAGTACGTGAATCGGCACCACGTCGGCACCATGGAGCGCCACCAGTCCATGTACCGGGCGGACAAACTGTACGGTAGTCGTCCCATCTGCGAGCTGATAGCGCATCACTTTCGGCACGGGCAGCGCTTCGATTGTCTCCTCCAGCGCCGTCTGCAAGGCCACCTGCAAACTTTGCCCCTTCACCAACTCGCGCAGGAGTAGCTGCTGGGCCTTGCCCTCGCCTTCCCGCTCGAGCTTGGAGAAATCGAAATCCGGCTTACCGAGGCCGGCGAGTTTCTTGATCAGCGCCTGTGTTGGCTTGCCGTCTGCATCGAGTCCGACGGAGGATGGCATCAATTTTCTGATGACGGTCTCATCCGGCGCAACCGTTCCTACATTTGTGAGGTGAACGGCCAGGCGGCGCGGCGAGGCAAACATCGTCGATACCGTATTTGCTGCGAGCAGGCCACGTTTCTGCAAACCGGCGTTGATACCTGCGGCAAAGGAATCACCCAGTTTTTTCAACGCCTTTGGCGGCAACTCTTCCGTGAACAGCTCCACGAGGAGCGACGCGTTGCTCATGCTGCCACCTGCTTCGGCACATGCAGCATCGGGAACCCCAACCGCTCGCGCGATTCGAAATAACTCTGCGCCACACTGCGCGCCAGATTGCGGATCCGGCCGATGTAGGCAGCGCGCTCGGTAACGGAAATCGCCCCGGCCGCATCGAGCAGATTAAACGTATGCGCCGCTTTCAATACCTGCTCGTAAGCCGGCAGCGCGAGCTGCTTCTCAATCAATGTTTTTGCATTGCCTTCATAATCGGCAAAGTGGCGAAGCAAAGCCTCCACGTTCGCGTGCTCGAAATTGTATGTCGACTGCTCTACCTCGTTCTGATGGTAAACATCGCCGTAACTCAATTGCCGATCAACGCCATTTTCTTTCCAGGTCGTCCATACCAGGTCGTAAACGTTTTCCTTGTTTTGCAGATACATCGCAAGGCGTTCCAACCCATAGGTAATCTCGCCGGTGATCGGTTTGCATTCAATGCCACCAACCTGCTGGAAGTAGGTGAACTGCGTGACCTCCATCCCGTTTAGCCAAACCTCCCAACCCAGACCCCAGGCGCCCAGCGTGGGATTCTCCCAGTCGTCTTCGACAAAACGCACGTCGTTTTTCTGCAAATCCAGACCAAGCGCTTGCAGTGAGCCCAGATACAGATCGAGAATGTCCGGCGGCGAGGGTTTCAGTACCACCTGGAATTGGTAGTAGTGCTGCAAGCGGTTGGGGTTTTCGCCGTAGCGTCCGTCTTTCGGGCGGCGCGAGGGCTGTACATAAGCCGCGCGCCATGGCTCTGGCCCGAGCGAGCGCAGGAACGTAGCGGTGTGCGAGGTGCCCGCACCAACTTCCATATCGTATGGTTGAAGCAGCGCGCAACCCTGTTGATTCCAGTAATTCTGGAGTTTAAGAATGACTTCTTGGAAGGTAATCATAAATGCGGGGGAAATCTTGCGCTAAACTTCCAATTTTACGTGGTAGCCCCTCGTAACGCAAAGCTCATGCTCGTCGAAAAGTGAACGCTATGTCTTCCCCACCGCCTGCCGCCCCCCCGGTTGCCAATGAAATTCGATACGTTTGGCAAACCTGTCTCAATGTTGAAGGCGCGCCCGCGACGCCTTATCAGCAGCACTTCAATCCGCAATTGCTTGACGTACTCGCCCATGCGCCGAGGGTGCTGCTCGATGTCGGTTGCTCGTCGGGTAACCTCGGCAAGTATGTAAAGAGCATTCACCCCGCCTGCCGCACCATCGGCATCGAGCCAAACCGGGCCACAGCGGATATCGCTGCGCACAATCTCGATCAAGTGCTATGCGGGAAATTTGAAGACTTCAAGCTTGAAGACGAAGGCATCGCGCCTGGGAGCATCGACACTGTTGTCATGGCGGATGTACTCGAACACATGTACGACCCTTGGCGCGCGATGGTGAATTTAAAACCGTATCTCACGATGGATGCGCAGATTATCCTCAGCATTCCCAACACGCGGCATCTGGGGCTAATGCAAGGCCTGCTCGATGGCGGCATGTGGACTTACGCCGAAAAGGGCCTGCTGGATATCACCCACATCCGCTTCTTTACCTTGAAGGAAATTGGCAATTTCCTTGCGCAAACCGGCTATCGGATGGAATTTGTAAATCATTTTCTGGATGCCGGACTTGCACCGTTTTACGAGCAGAATAAATCGAACCCGGACATCAACATTCGGCTCGGTCGCGTGGCATTGGAAAAGGTGACGCCGAAAGAATTGGCGGAGCTTTGCACCTGGCAGTTTTTCATTCGTGCACGGATGGCGTAGCGCGACAAACCAGAAAACTCTAGCACTGGTGCGCCTTAACAGCTATTTATGTTCCAAGCGCCGCGCCAAATGGCGATCTACGTTTTTTTGTTGCGCAACCGCCGCCCAGCGCCAGCAATAGCAACCCGAGAATCATCCAATCCTTCCATACGACGTAAGGCGTCGTGCCGCTGCGTGGCTGCACCTCAAGCGCCAGCGCACCGCGCACAAACTGCGGCAGCGCTTTGACAATTTCACCTTTTTCGTTGATCGCGGCAGTGACACCGGTATTGGTCGATCGCAACATCCAGCGCCCCATTTCAAGCGCGCGCATTTGTGAAAACTGCGCCTGCTGATCGGCTGCGTAAGAGCGACCAAACCACGCCATGTTCGACATATTTACCAGCAGTTGCGCCTCAGGCAATTGGCGCGCGACCTCGGCGCCGAACGCATCTTCATAGCAGATATTGACTGCGATCTGTTGGCCTGCAATTTTCAGCGGTTTCTGGTCGATCCGTCCCGCCGTCATGCTACCGACCGGAATCTGCAGCCAGTTGTATACCCACGACAACAATGGTGGAATGAACTCACCGAATACGACCAGGTGTTGCTTGTCGTAACGTTGCAGCGGTGCCGTGCCTAGCGTGATCGCGCTATTCGTGACCGAGTACGGTTCGGTATTTGATAATCCACGTTCAACAATGGTCACGCCAAGTATCGCATCGCCTCCGTTCGTCTCGCTCCGGCGTTTGAGCAATGCGAGGTAATCCGCCGGTACGTCGCGCAGCGACATAGGCAGCGCTGTCTCCGGCAAGACGATCAGGCGCGCGTTGCTTGTCTCGAAAAGTTCACGGTACGTATCGAGCGTTGCCGCACGCTGATCTTCGCGCCATTTCAAGCTTTGCTCAATATTTCCCTGCAGCAAAGCGACACTGAGCGGCGCGCCGGTTGGCGCGCTCCACGGATAGCGGTGCAGGACAACGCCAAGCCCCCAGACGGCGAGAATCGATATTGCGCCAACAATAAATCCACGTCGCGACCACACGATGCCGGTGACAGCACGGGTAAAAAGGACACCTAATCCTGCCGTTGTCGCCAGCAGCCACGAGATACCGAACGCGCCCAAAATCGGCGCGTACCCCATTAGCGGGGAAAACAATGGCCCGCCCGGCGTTTGCGAATAACCGAACACGAGCCAGGGAAATCCGGAAAAAAAACAACCACGCACGTATTCCCACAGGACAAAACAAGCCGGCATGACGAGTAGCAGCGAGACCACGGTAGAAATCCTGAAGTGCACTGCCAGCCAGCGATGCAAGACACCGGCCAGCCCCGGGAAAATAGCCAGGTAACAACAAAAAAGGAAAGTGGCGATGGCGGCGAGAACCGCGGGCATGCTCCCGTATACATGCAAGCTCACGTAGATCCACGGTACGCCAAAAATGAACAAGCCGAGCGCCCAGGAATAGCCGATCACAAACGCGCGCCAGGTCGTGGTCGCGCGATGCCAGAGCGCGAACAGTACAAACAGCGAGACCAGCGCGACCGGCCAGAAATAAAACGGTGCAAACGCCAACACACCGACGCCACCGCCCGCAAATGCGAGCAACAGCTGGAAACCAAACCTGGCAGGGAACAAAACGGGTCGCGTCATTTCACGCAGGCGACGTTAAGGTTGTTTTTATGACGTTGCTTTCTTGCCAACGTTGTCTGCGTTAACGCTTACCGGCTGCGCGGGCAAAATTCGCTCAACTAGCAGCGAATGCACCTTGCGGCTGTCCGCGCGCAGCACGGAAAATTTGAAACCATCGAAAGTCACCGATTCGCCACGCTTCGGCACACGGCCGAAGCGATTGATCACCAGGCCACCGACGGTGTCGAAATCCACGTTTGAAAAATGCGTCACGAAGGCCTCGTTGAAATCTTCTATTTCGGTGATCGCCTTGACGCGGAAGCGCCCGGATTTGTCGGGCAGGATATTGTCTTCGGTTTCATCGAAATCAAATTCATCTTCAATATCGCCGACGATCTGCTCAAGCACATCCTCGATCGTCACCAAACCAGCAACACCACCGTACTCATCAACAATGATGGCGATGTGATTGCGGTTTGCCTTGAAATCGCGCAGCAGAATATTGAGGCGCTTTGACTCTGGCGCAAATACAGCCGGGCGCAACATATCGCGCACGTCAAACTCCTCGGCGTTGGCGTAGTAGCGCAACAAATCCTTGGCGAGCAAAATGCCGATCACGTTGTCTTTGCCGTTCTCATACACCGGAAAACGCGAGTGCGCAGTTTCGATCACAAAAGGAATGAACGTTTCAGGACTGTCTTCGACATCGATCATGTCCATTTGAGAGCGCGGAATCATGACGTCCCGCGTTTGCATTTCCGAGACCTGCATCACACCCTCAATCATCGAAAGTGCATCAGCGTCCAGCAGATTTTTCTCAAATGCGCCGTGCAGCAATTCGACCAACTGACCACGGTCTTCCGGCTCCCGCAAGAGCAGGGAAGAGAGGCGCTCAAGTAACGAGCGCTTGGGGGATTCGTCCATTGATTGTTTCTGTTATTGCGATCAAGTCACTCTAACACAAGGTGGAAAAGCGCTGATGACCGGCTCGTCTTATCGCGCTGGTTGGTCCTCATGATTCGCATACGGATTGGCATAGCCGAGCGCTTTGACTATTGCAATTTCCTTTTTTTCCATCGCCATCGCCGAACCCTCATCCTCATGATCCATGCCAGCCAGATGCAGCACACCGTGAACGGCGAGATGAGCGTAGTGGGCCTCAAGCATCTTGCCCTGCGCACGCGCCTCAAACGCCACGATGGGTGCGCACAATACGATATCGCCCATCAGCAAAGGCGATTTCTTTTCGTGGTAAATAAACGTCAGCACGTTGGTCGCAGTGTCTTTGCCGCGAAATTTACAGTTCAGGCCACGCCCTTCGGCCGCGTTAACCACGCGTAGTGTCAGTTCCGCTGGCCGCGGGAGCGCGGCAAGCAGCCAACGTTTGAACGCGCGTTCATCCGGAATGCCCTTGATCCTGCTGGCAATTTGAATGTCAATCGTGTGCGAGTGTAATCCCATGAAAAACGCTGATTAGCGGACCCTGCGGTGCGCTTCATACGCCGTTACGATTGACTGAACCAGTGGATGCCGCACCACATCATTTGCCTGAAAAATGGTAAACGCAATGCCGCGAATGCCATGCAGTACATTGCGCGCATCGATCAGCCCACTGGTGGTGCCGTGCTTCAAATCCACCTGCGTTACATCACCCGTGATGACGGCTTTGCTGCCAAAGCCGATACGCGTCAAAAACATTTTCATTTGTTCGGGTGTGGTGTTTTGCGCTTCATCCAGAATGATGAACGAATGATTCAATGTGCGGCCCCGCATAAACGCCAACGGTGCCACTTCGATCTGCTGACGCTCGAACATCCGGCTGACTTTATCAAAACCAAGCAGTTCATAAAGCGCGTCGTACAAAGGCCGTAGATATGGATCGACTTTCTGCGACAAATCTCCCGGAAGAAAACCCAGACGTTCGCCAGCCTCCACGGCCGGACGCGTCAATACGATACGTTTGACCAAGTCGCGTTCGAATGCATCAACCGCGCACGCCACGGCAAGGTAAGTCTTGCCGGTACCCGCCGGTCCAACGCCGAAGGTAATGTCGTGCGTCTGCATCTGCCGGATATATTGCGACTGATGTTCGGTACGGGCGCGCAAATCGGCACGGCGCGTTTGCAGCGCGACTTCCTCTGTCGGGGCCAATTCTGCGGGTTTGGTGGTTTTTGTTCCCCGGGCATGGCGCATTTCGACGATGCCCAACTGAATTTCCTGCACCGACAGGTCGTTGTGCGCCCGCGCATAAAAGCGGTTCAGCACTTTGGCGGCAAGTTCAATCCTGTCGCGATCACCGGTCACGGAAAATTTCTCACCGCGACGCGCAATGGCAACATCGAGTGCCGCTTCGATCTGGCGAATGTTGGCGTCCATTGATCCGCACAGCGAGGCCAAACGGTGGTTGTCGACGGGGGTGAAAGCGAATTCCAGCGACGGTGTTTTCATCGGCTAGGCTGCGACAGATTCGACGGTAATAATTTCGCCGCGCAACGTGTAATGACTTACACCGGTAATCCCCACATCGACAAATTTTCCAACCAGACGCATCGCGTCATTCCCGATCACGGGGAAATTGACGACGCGGTTATTGTCGGTTCGTCCCATGAGTTCAAGATCGTCCTTGCGTGAGGCACCCTCCACCAGCACGCGTTGGGTGCTACCGATCATGGCGTTCGATACAGCGTGCATCTGCGCATTGAGGGCTTTTTGCATGCGATGCAGGCGCTTCAGCTTTGCTTCGTACGGCGTGTCATCGATCAGGCTGGCGGCAGGCGTACCTGGACGGCGCGAGTAGATGAATGAAAAGCTACCATCGAATTGGACGTCTTCAATCAGCTTCATCGTACGTTCAAAATCATCTTCAGTCTCGCCGGGAAAGCCGATGATAAAGTCGCTCGAAATCGAAATATCCGGTCGTACCGCGCGCAAACGACGAATAATCGATTTGTATTCCATCGCAGTGTAGTTGCGTTTCATCGTGGCAAGTATTTTGTCCGAGCCCGATTGCACTGGCAAATGCAATTGCGAGACAAGTTTTGGCAGCTTGCCATAGCAATCGATCAGGCGCTGCGTGAATTCCAGCGGATGGGATGTTGTGTAGCGGATGCGCTCGATACCGGCGATGGCGTGCACGGCTGATAGCAGCAGCGCAAAATCGGCGCTCATTTTCCCTCCCCGGCCGTCGGACATCTCACCAACATACGCATTGACGTTCTGCCCGAGCAAGGTAACTTCTTTCACCCCCTTGGAAACGAGATAATGAATATCGGCCATCACAGTTTCGAACGAGCGGGATATTTCCTCCCCACGTGTGTACGGCACGACGCAAAAACTGCAATATTTTGAGCAGCCCTCCATGATCGACACAAACGCCGTTACGCCGTCGACGCGCGCTGGCGGCATGTTGTCAAATTTTTCCACTTCGGGAAACGAGATATCGACCTGCGAATCTCCGGTTTCTCGCTTGGCCTGGATCATTTGCGGCAGACGGTGAAGTGTTTGCGGCCCGAACACCAGATCGACATAAGGTGCGCGTTTTACAATGGCGTCGCCCTCCTGAGACGCAACGCAGCCGCCTACGCCAATGAGAAGATCGGGTTTGGCGAGTTTCAATTCACGAATTCGTCCCAAATCGCTGAACAATTTCTCGGACGCTTTCTCACGCACCGAACATGAGTTATAAAGAATGACGTCCGCATTTTCGGGCGTCGCGGTTTTTTCATAGCCCTCGAACGCATTCAGTACGTCGGCCATTTTGTCCGAGTCGTATTCGTTCATTTGGCAACCGAAGGTCTTGATAAAGACCTTCTTGGGCGTTGCGGGAGGGGTAATGGACATTGTGTACTCCTGGAGACGGGAAATAGCCCGGGCAGGTTGCTTGCCGTAGTTTGCGGCAATTAAAAATACTGGACAATCGGACGAGAGGCCTCAAGTTGAAGATGGGAGCAACCGAATCGTACGCGCGCACGATGAGAAGCGGAATCGTCGAATTAGGACCTTGCAGCCGATTTAACAGTGCTAACGAACGAAGGGCCGCGTGAAGCGGCCGCTCGGAATATTCTGGTGGCCAATCCCGGATTTAAAACCGGAATTGCGAATTATGATACAAATTTTACAGGCAGGCGACGGATCCGCAATATATATGCGGCTAGTCCTCGGCTTTTGATATATGGCCTTGGCGACTACACAAACACAAGCGCCCGCTTCGTCATCGCAACCAACCCGATATAGG
>JBKJMK010000327.1:0-8594 GCA_046596005.1 Usitatibacteraceae bacterium
GACCAATCGACCCCTGATTGATAGGCGTCGTTCAGTACGACTTCAACGACGCCTATCAATCAGGGGTCGATTGGTCGGCACTTGGTTTACAGGGATTGGGTTACACCATCAAACAAAACTTTACCGCCGGACTTGTGCCAGTCCCGAGTAGAACAGAATTCTTTTCGCTTTCCTACCGCAATCCTAACGCAGCAGCGGGCGGGGATATCGGCAGTACCATAAAGTTGCTTAATTCGTTCGGCAATACGCGCGTGCTCTCAAGTCCCAAAATAATGACGTTGAACAATCAAACGGCAGTAATGCGAGTTGTGGAAAACACGGTTTATTTCACGGTCACATCCACTCCCGGAACTATCGACCCAACTACTGGAAGGCCCATCACGCTTCCAACTTTTAACACGACGCCCCAGGTTGTACCGCAAGGGTTCATCATGTCTGTAACGCCGCAGATTAGCGAAAATGACATCATTAATCTCAGTGTTCGACCCAGCGTTACGCGCATCACGAAATATGTGCAGGATCCAAATCCGACCTTGACCGCCGCTGTGCCGAACCTTGTTCCACAAATTGAGACGCGAGAGTTCGAAGCAATGATGCGTGTCGCCAGCGGCCAAACAGCGGTACTCGGCGGTTTGATGCAAGACAGCTTTGCCGCCAGCCGCGATGGTTTGCCTATTTTGGCTCGTATACCAGTGCTGGGCGATGCGGTCAGCTATCGCAACGACACCGGCAAGAAAAGCGAATTGGTCGTATTCATTAGAGCATTGGTGATCCGCGAGGCAAGCGTCGATGCCGATTTGTCGGATTACAAAAAATACCTGCCTGACGCGCAGTTCTTCAAAGACGCCAGCCCCTCACTCGACCCCAACAATCCAGGGTCGTCACTTCAGCCCAATCCGGTCGTTCAAGAAAGCGAGCCAAGGAAGGCACCATGAGCCTGCTTCTGGATGCGCTGCGACGCGCTGAAGAAGCGAGGCGCGCGAAAGAGGCCGACGGCAAGGATGTGCAAGCGGAGAGCGTTGGCAAACCCGCAACGGCCCAGCGCACAGGTGCGTTACCGACACGCGAACTTGCCATCGAAGACGCCGACGTAATCAAGCCGGAAACGGCGTTCGCAATTGAGCCGTTTGACCCCCCTGAGCCCACGATGAGCGCTGATCGCAATCTTGCGCTTGAGGAGTTGGCGGATCTGATCGTTCGCCCGGCTTCTCCGCCCGCGCCAGTTTCAAAAATAGTGCCGTCGCGCAACGTTGCGGCGGTGATGCCGCCGAAAGAAATGACGCAACGCGATGTCGCACGCAACGTGTTTACGTCAAAGCAATCGACCGTTCAGTCGGTGAATGGCAACGGCAAACGCAAATGGATTCTGCCTGTCGTTGCAAGCGTTTTCATCATCTTGGGCGCGGGCGGATGGTATGTGTGGAACGAGGTCAATCGCGTTTCGCAGCCAATGAGCGCACGCAACCCTTCGCAAGCCCCTTTCCTGCCTCGCGCAGCACCCAGCATCGGCCAAATTGCCACTAAGCAAGTGCCCGCAGCTGAAACCAGTTTGGTAACGACCAGCGAAGTGTCGCTGGCAGCTCCTTTGCCACCGTTATTGCCACCCGCCGCCGCCGAAGCGCCCCTGCCCAAAATACCGCAATCAACAAAAGCGGGGACGGAAAGGGTTCTCACTGACCGCGAGTCGCTCGCTAATAAACTAAGAGACGCCCCGGTCGCCAAGGAGCCCCCGATGGGACTGAGGTTGGCACGCTCATTTGAGCCGCCGAAGCTCAATCCTGACCTGACAATTGCTTACCAATCGCTGGTGAACGGAGATTACACAGTCGCGCAAAAGCTCTATGCGAAGCTGGTGTTGGCTGAACCTCTGAACGTCGATGCGCAGTTAGGCCTTGCAACGGCAGCGGCGCGCAGTGGCGACAAATCTTTGGCGAAACAGCATTACAGGCAGGTTCTTGTGCTGGATCCCCGCAATGGCCTGGCGATTATGGGGCTTGTTGCGCTCAGCGATGGTGCACAACCGGCGGCGCTGGAAATCGAACTCAAGACACTTATCGGACGTAACCCTGACGCTGCTCCGCTCCATTTCGCGCTTGGTAATATTTATGCAAGTGAGCGGCGCTGGACCGAGGCCCAACAAGCTTTTTTTGAGGCGTTTCGAATTGACCCGGTGAACCCGGATTACCTGTTCAATCTCGCAGTAAGTCTGGATCAGTTGCGCCAGACCAGGCTTGCACTCGACTACTACCGAAAAGCCGAGAGCGTGGCTGCAGCAAGAGGCGGCGGGCAATTCGACCGCAATACCGTTGCCAAGCGAATTGGCGAACTCAGCGGCGAGACCGGACGCAGCAATTGATCGCGGCGCAAATGCTGCGCGTAGCCAAGTGGTGCCTCCCGACGACTTGCAGGGTCACAATGGTGGTCGAGTTGATACAATCAAGAACAAAGTTGATGTGACACCCGAATAGATGACATACCAAGCATCAAAAACATGAATGAAATGACCTCGCCGATTTCGCAGCTCCCGCTTGGGCAAATCCTGCTCGGGCGCGGCATCATTTCACAGGATCAGCTCAACATTGCGCTCACTGAGCAGCGGAAATTCAAAGCGCCGCTTGGAAAGATTCTCGTTCAACTAGGCTTTGTCACCGAAGCGACCATCCGGGACACCCTCTCGGAAAGTCTGGGCCAGGTCGCAATTGATCTGTCGAATACGATTATTGATCATGCCGCGTTGTCGATGGTGCCTAAAGACGTCGCACGCCGCTATCAGGTGCTGCCAGTCGACTACGATGCGGCGACGAGGAAACTTCTGCTCGCAGTGGCTGATCCGTCAAACGTGGTGGCACTCGACCAGATTCGGGCACTGATCAAGGACGACGTTCGCATAGAGCAAGTGCTGGCACGAGAATCCGATATTTCCATCGGCATCGAGCAGCATTATGGATTCGAGTTGTCGATCGATGGAATCCTGAACGAAATCGAGACCGGCGAAATCGATTATCAAAGCATCACCACCGATTTTGAGGAATACAGCCAACCGGTCGTGCGCCTGGTTGATGCCTTGCTAAGCGACGGTGTCAAGCGCGGAGCCTCCGATATCCACTTCGAACCCGAACAGGGTTTTCTGCGCATCCGCTACCGCATCGACGGTGTACTGCGACAGATTCGCTCACTGCACAAAAATTACTGGTCCGCGATGGTGGTGCGACTGAAGGTGATCAGCGGCATGAACATTGCCGAATCGAGGGCGCCGCAAGACGGCCGCATATCGCTGACGCTATCCGGACGTTCCATCGATTTTCGCGTCTCCGCGCAACCAACGACACACGGCGAGAACATCGTGTTGCGTATTCTTGACCGGCAAAAAGGCATCGTTGCGCTGGAGGATTTGGGCTTGAAGGAAGACGAGCTGAAGATGCTGCGCCTCATGATTGCGCGTCCCGAAGGCATCATCCTTGTCACCGGCCCCACCGGCTCCGGCAAAACGACCACGCTGTATTCGATCCTGAACCACGTTAATACCGAGGGCGTCAACATCATGACGCTGGAGGACCCTGTCGAATATCCGATGGCGATGATTCGCCAAACCTCCGTCAATGAAGGAGCGAAACTCGATTTTGCAACCGGCATTCGCTCGATGATGCGTCAAGATCCCGATGTCATTCTGGTCGGCGAAATACGTGACCAGGAAACTGCTGAAATGGCGTTTCGCGCCGCGATGACAGGCCATCAGGTGTATTCAACATTGCACACCAACTCGGCGATCGGTGCGATTCCACGCCTGCAGGATTTGGGGGTTTTGCCAGACATCATGGCAGGCAATATTATCGGGGTAGTCGCACAGCGCTTGATGCGAAGACTATGCGAGCATTGCAAGGATCCATATCATCCGGAAGACCCCATGATGCGACGCATTCTTGGCGTCGATGCTACGTGGCGCGGTGAAATTTTTCGTGCGGCCGGTTGTAGTCAGTGCGACAACACCGGTTACCGCGGCCGCGTCGCAATCATGGAGTTGTTCAAAATGGACAGCGAAATGGACGAGTTGATTGCGCGCCGCGCCACTGGACGGGAACTTCGCGAAGCCGCACGCAAGACCGGGTTTCGCACGCTGGCAGAGGATGCCGTGTCACGTGTGCTCGAGGGGCAAACCAGTCTCGATGAGATCTCGCGCATCGTTGATTTGACAGACCGGGTAGGGTAGGCCGCATGGCATCATTTTCATACCGCGCGATCGACGAAGCCGGCCAGATCATGTCCGGCAAAACCGATGCGACGAACGCTGTGGACCTGGAGTTGCGTTTGCAGCGCCTGGGTCTTGACTTGATTACATTTGAGTCAATCAAGAAATCGGCGTTGATGCGGGCGAGCAAAGTATCGCGCAAGGAACTGATCACTTTCTGTTTTCACATGGACCAGCTAATGCGCGCCGGCGTGCCAATCATCGAGGCGCTGGCGGATTTGCGGGACACCGTCGACAATACTGGCTTCAAGCAAATTATCGCCAGTATTCTTGAGGACATCGAGGGCGGCCTGAAATTATCCGATGCGATGGCCAGTCACCCTCAAGCGTTTGATCAGGTGTTCATTGCGCTGATCCGCACCGGCGAGCAGGCAGGACAATTACCCGAAGTTTTATCGAAGCTTTCTGAAAATCTGAAATGGCAGGACGAACTCGCCGCACAAGTTCAAAAAGCAATGATGTACCCGATTTTTGCCGGCACGGTGATCTTTGGCGTGGTGTTCATGCTGATGGTGTTTCTGGTACCGCAACTTGGCGTTACGATGAAGGCGCTCACACCGAATCCTCCCGCTGCAACGATGGCACTGATTGCGGTCTCGGCAGTAATGAGCAAATACTGGTATCTGTTCATCGGCGCCCCGATTGCAGCGATTGTCGCGCTCGTCATCATTGTCAAGACCAACGAGCAGGCCAAGTATCGCGTCGATGGTCTCATGCTGAAATTACCAATCATGGGTCCATTGCTGAACAAGATTATTTTGGCCCGGCTCGCTACCTATTTTGCGTTGATGTATCAATCAGGGCTTGCGGTGCTTGACTGCATCCGCGTATCGGAAAAGATTGTCGGCAACCGCGTCATCGAAGAAGGCCTGGTGCGCATCGGCAGGGAAATCAACGATGGCACCGGCATCACGCAGGCTTTCCAGAACGTTCGCCTGTTTCCGCCGCTGGTGTTGCGCATGCTGAAGGTAGGAGAGACCACCGGTGCGCTCGACACCGCGCTGTTGAATGTAAGCTATTTCTACAACCGCGAAGTCAAGGAAACGATGAGCAAGTTGCAGGAAATGATTCAACCCTTGCTTACCGTTTTACTGGGCGGCGTGTTGATCGGGATTCTGGTGACAATTTTCCTTCCCATGTACGACGTTATCAGCAAGATCAAGTTTTAGAGACAGCCGTGGCAAAACATTTTTTTTACCTGACGAACGACAAACTCGTTGCCCTTATCTGGAAGGCCGGTGCCATCGTCGAGCGCGATGTGTTCGGCTCAGCCGATCTTGGGATGCCTGCGTTCGCAGCCTACGTCGCCAAACATCAAGACGTATCAACATACGTCGTCACGGACTTGATTGAAGAAGACTTTCGTCTCGATACGGTGCCGCACCTGCGTGGCAATGATCGGGAGGCGGTATTAGGGCGCAAGTTATCGCAACTCTACCGGGCGAGCCCTTTCAGGCATGGGATCATCCAGGGACGCGAATTGGAAGGGCGGCGCGATGACAAGGTGCTCTATCACGCCGTCACCAACCCGGAGTTGTTAAAACCGCTGCTCGCAGTGCTTGAGCATGCAAAAGTACCGCTGGAAGGCATCTATTCGTCAGCGGTGCTGTCGGGGAAATTGCTCAGCGCGCTCCATGCTTTCTTTCAACACACCTTACTGGTCACCATCGTACCGGATTTTGGCTTACGCCAGACTTACTTTCAGAACAAGCAGATTAAATTCAGTCGCCTCACGCCGATCATATTCGACGACGGCCAACCGGTCGGGCAATTGATCGCGGCAGAGACAAGCCGGACCTGGCAGTATCTGGATAGCCTGCGCTTTTTTGCCAGCGGCGAAACACTGGAAGTATCGATTCTGGTTCATTCCCGGGACCGGCAAATGGTGGCCGATGCCATTCGCACCTATCCTCTGATTCAGTATCGTTTTCTCGACATTGATGAAGTTGCGCAAAAACTCAAGCTAAAACCTGCGCCCGTGTCTTCTCACGCCGAGGAGTTGCTGGTCCATCTCTACGCGCAGGGCCGCATCGAGAATCACTTCGCAACACCGGAGCAAACGCGTTTTGGCATGTTCAAGCGCGCGCGTTTTGGCTTGTTCGCACTGACCGCCGGGATTCTGGCTGCGTGCACCGTGGGCGCAGGCTTCAACCTCTACCAGGCGAGCAGGATTTCGAGTGAAATTGATCAGCGCACCGAAATGACGAAGCCGCTGCAGGCTGAATATCGAATCGTTGTAAACGAGATCAGCAAGCAAACCGCCGCCTCCGAAACGGTGCGCGATGCGAGTGGGTTTTTCATTCATTACATCCGTCCTGCGCCCGCCTCTCCGGGCGATTTTGTACGTGAATTTTCGCAAGCGTTGGCACAGTTTCCCCACATTCAATTGTTGCAGTTGGTGTGGGCCCCCGTCGGCGATGCCGGCGTGACGCCACCCTTCACCGCTTCCACGCTACAGGGCGCAAATCTTTTGAAATCGGCGAGTAAGGCGGGCAGTACGACAGGAGGTGCGGCACTTAATGCACCCATTTCTGCTACTCCAGCGGCACCGCCTGCCAGCGAATCAGATCCACTGTTGTCAAACGGAAAATTTCAGACCCTGATTGTCGAAGCAACGATCAGTCCCTTCAATGGCGACTATCGAAAAGCGATCAACGACATCAATATTTTCATCGCGCGGATAAATCAGATGCCGGGTGTGACTGCCTCGATGCTGGTCGAACCCTTGGACGTGGGCACGAATGCGACCATCACCGCGACCGACATCGTGCAGACGACACGACAGCCGGACGCACGCTTTGTGTTGAAGTTGGTACGAAGCATGAAGGCACAGCGGTCATGATATTTTCGCGCGCTGGATTCAGCTCATTGAAGTTCGCCTACATCGTGTTGTTGGCAGGCTTGGCAGTTGGTGCCTTCCTCGTCGTTGGCAGCTACCTGTATTGGCAGAGCGAGAAGAAGAGCGACCAGCAAAGTCAACGCGCATTGCAGGAACTGCGTGGACGCCTGAATACAGCCAGCCGCGATCGCGATGATTTGCGCGGTTCAGAAGCCACCTACAAAACCCTTGCCGCGCGCGGGCTGTTTCTGGCCGAGGAGCGGCTTGACCTGATAGAAGCACTCGCCACACTTAAAAATCGCCATCAACTACTTTCGCTTACATATGAAGTTGCCCCGCAACGGCCGCTTCGTCTGAGTGCTGGTACGGCGTATTCTGGCGTGAATTTGCTCGCGAGCCGAGTCAAATTAAGAATCCGCGCTTTCCATGATGCCGATCTGTTCGGTTTTCTGGATGAGTTCCCACGCTTGCAACGGGGCTTTTTTCCGCTTGATCGATGTGCCATCAAGCGTAGCGCCGCTGCGCAGGCCAGTGTGACCACATCAACGCTGCCGTCGGCCGATGACGACATTACGTCACCAACCACTCGCACTACGCCAACAGCGAGGCCGGCCTCGACCGCTGTCACTATCCCAACAGCGGCGCTGGAAGCCGAGTGTTCGCTTGAATGGATTACGCTTCAAAGCAAAGACGGCAAACCGACGACAACTTCAACCACGCAGAGTCCGAGGCCGCAATGAGGATCAGCCGAACCCGCATGCGCTTTGCCGCTCTCGTCGTCATGCTTGGTATAGCGCCTGTTTGTGGGGGTCAAACGGTTGCTATTAACCCGCCTTCATCAACCCAATTGCAACAAGGTTCCGCTCTTTCACAGGACGTGGCACCCGATGCCGCCAAACGACTTGAGGGCAGATTGTTTTTTTCTCCGGAAGAGCGTCAACGCATGGATCGGGCACGCAAACGCGGTCTCGTTACCGGCGAAGATGGTCAGATCATGGAGCTGCCGGCTTCAGTGCTCAATGGGTTCGTAAAACGCAGTGATGGCAACACAGCGGTGTGGGTGGATGGTGTTCCGCGCTGGAATGCGAGCAGCAAGAACGCCGACGGTTTGTTGCCTGCCGATGTGGGTGGACCGGCTTCATATTTGAAAGCGTCGAGCGGGGAAACGGTGGTCGCTTCTGTGAGGCAAACGGTGCGAGCCAGGAAGGCCGTTAAGCTTCGTGCTACTAAGCTTAAGAAATCTCGATTGTTGCCCTAGTCTGCTCAATTGAATATCAAAACATTTAGTATTGAGCCGAATCGCGTCGTCAAGAATGACGGGTTTATCTTGCTACTGATCGTGCTCTCGATGCTCGGCATCCTTGGTGCACTTTTTGTGACGGGGCTAGCCTCTAATAATAACAATGCGTCGCGAAGTGCGACTACCGCAGTTGCGTTAGCGAAGGCAAAAGAAGCGCTGATTGCATACGCATTAACTAGTGATGCATTTATTGCCACCAATGGACGGCC
>JBKJMK010000431.1:0-9258 GCA_046596005.1 Usitatibacteraceae bacterium
TACCAATCCCAGCCTGACGCAAACCCTGATCAACGGCCATGGCGTCGCATCGGGGGACTGGTTTGTTCTGAACCAAGCTGGAACGGTCGGTCGTAGCGTCAGCTACACCTTGCTGCCGTCCGAGCTGGTCGGGCAAGTCGTCATTCACAAAAGCTCAGAAGCCAGCCTGATCGAAGGCGGCGTCGCCGGATCGGTGGATATCATCACCAGGAAGCCACTGGATTTTCGCAAACCGCTGACCATGGAAGCGTCTATCGGTGCGGTACGCGCCAGTCTGCCGCAGAAAACGGACCCTCAGGTCAGCGCTTTGTTGAATTGGAAAAACGACACCAATACCGTTGGTGTGTTGATGCAGGGTTTCTCTGAAAAGCGCCACCTGCGTCGCGATGGTGTGGAAGTGCTGCGCTATGAAATAATTGCGCCGGGCTCTGCTGTCGCGCTCGCCCGTCCCGATCTTTCCGGCGTTTACTATCCCGGCCTCATTGGGTCGGCGCTGTTCGAGCAGGAGCGCAAGCGCACCGGCGGTTTGATCGATGTTCAGATCAAACCCTCAAGCGACCTTACGCTGGATTTCAGCGCGTTCAGTTCCAAGCTGGATGCAGCCAATTACAACCGCAATTACCTGCAATGGGGCTCGCGCTTCATCAATGGCGGCGCAGGGCAGGCACCAGACCCCGGCTACGTCGTCAGGAACAACACACTGGTACAGGCAAATTTCACCGGCGTAGCAGGCACTACGTACGGCGTCTACGACCAGATCTCGCGGCCGGACGCGAGCGCCGAGTCGAATTTCTTCGCCTTTGACGCCAAATTGCGTGCCAGCGATAAATTGACGCTGTCCACCAAGCTCGGCACTTCGAAAGGTCATGGCAGATCGCCAACCCAGGATGTCACCGAATGGGACTTCGCGGTGGGTGCCGGCACCTCCTACCGGTTGAATGGCATCAAAAGCGCCCCCAACTTCGCCTTCGGCAACACCAACAATTCCAATCTGTCGGGTGTGGCAGGGCTCGACTGGATGTTTGGTTCGCAAAACATCGACGTGGTCGACAAAGAAAATTGGGCACAGCTCGATGGCGAATATGCCATCGACAGCGGGGCGTTCACCACACTCAAGTTCGGCGTGCGCGGCAACAATCACGAGCGCAGCTCAACCGGCAACATCAACCAGCGGCCGGCGCTTGACGGCAGTGCCTTCAATTCCGCCAACTGGCCAAAGACCTTCTCCAACTACCCGGGTAATTTCGGCAGCGGCCTGGGCGGCAGCTTTCCCAACAACATCTGGTACTACACCGCCGGGCAATTAGCCGATTTCGCGTCGAAGTACGCTTATCGGCCTACGGACGGCTCGCGCAATGAATGGGGCCTGAATTTTGGCGTGAAAGAAACCAATACGGCCGCTTATCTGCAGGGTAATTTCGAAGGCAGTGGCTGGTCGGGCAACGCCGGACTGCGCTTGGTGCAAACCAAGGAACATGTCCTGAACTACAACGGCGCGTCGCCGCAAACGCCGGGCGTCATCACCACTTCCTTGTTCGGCCCCTACGTGATCGCAGCGACAGATCATACCTATCGTGACGTACTGCCGAGTGCCAACATCAAATTTAATCTGGACAAAAACGTAGTGGCTCGATTGGCAGTATCGAAAACGATGACGCGCGCCGACTACTCTGCCCTGGCAAGCAGCGTCTCGCTGAGCCCACCCGCGGTCGGTGGCGGTGTCGGGTCCGGCAGTGGCGGAAACCCTGACCTGAAGCCAATTCGCTCGACCAATTTTGACGCGACGCTGGAGTACTACTTTGCCCCTCGTTCGCTTGTCCAGGCGACGCTGTTTCACATGAAACTTGACAACTACATCGGCGTCGGTCAAGTGACAAAGAACTTCGTGACCTTCAGCAGCGCCTTCCCCGCTGGCCGACCGACGGACTATGTGTTGTCTGTGCCGATCAACAGCGGCGGTAAAGTGACAGGCGTCGAGTTGTCGTACGAACAACCGATATTTGGCAACTTCGGCTTCGCCACCAACTACACTTACGCTGACGCCAAGGAAGACGGCGGTGGCCCGTTGGTGGGTGCATCAAGGAGCACCTTCAACCTGAGCGGATACTTTGAAAACGAGCGGTTCAGCGCACGCGTCAATTACACCTACCGTTCCAGTTTTTACAGCGGGCTGGATCGCAATACAGCGTTCTATCAGGATGATGTCGACAATGTCTCGGCGTCGCTGGGATACAAGTTCAACGACAATCTGACCATCACCCTCGATGGCCAAAACCTGAACAATCCGAAATTGCGGTACTACGCACTGAACAACGATCAGCCACGTTCGATATACCAGAACGGTCGACAGTTCTACCTGAATGCCCGTATCAAGTTCTGAGCCTCAAGACTTGAGTTGCCGTGTACATTTGCCCTTGCGCCTCAGGGGCAGGTGTAGCGGGCGTTGAGGGGGGTGGGGTGAGTCTGCTCCGCCCTCTTTTTATTTTATGGCAGGTTGCGCATACGCCAGCGTTAAACTCGTTCGACCGCCCCGTTTGCTTCTTTAACCGAACCCGGAGCCATGCATGATGTTATTGCGGCAGCTGAATGTGATCACTGAACGCCGCGCCGTATGGTCGGCAATCCTGTTCGCTGCATTGTGGGGGATTTCTGCGGCAGTCAGCGCGACCGAATACCCGCGCACCCCTTCTGTTATTCCGAATCCCGCATCCGTCGAGCTTGAAGGAGGCGTATTTAGTTTCGATGGCTCGACCGTCATTACCGTCCCACCGAGGGACGCGGCGGCGAAGCGTGTGGCCGAATATCTGTCTGTGCTGCTCTGGCGCGCGCACCAACTTAAACTTTCCATTCATGTCGGAGCGCCTCGTGACAATGCCATCAATATTGTTCGCGATAAATCTCCCGGCATTAATCAGGAAGCCTATCGCATCGATGCGCGGGCGAAGCGACTGACTATCTCGGCGTACGGGACACAGGGCCTTCGCCACGGTGCAACCACGATGTGGCAATTGATCGATAAATCTTTCGGCAGACCCGTGGTGCATGCAGGGAAAATCGTCGATGCGCCGCGTTTCGCCTGGCGCGGCCTGATGCTTGATTCCGCGCGCCACTTTCAGTCGCCGGCCTACGTTAAGGATTACATCGACTGGATGGCGTTGCACAAATTAAACGTGCTGCATTGGCACCTCACGGATGACCAGGCGTGGCGCCTTGAAATCAAAAAATATCCGCGGTTGACCTCGGTCGGCGCATGGCGGGTGCCGGCGGGTGCGGCTGCCAACGCCGACATTGACACTGCTACCGGCAAGCCGCGTTTGTACGGTGGCTATTACACGCAAAAGGATGTACGCGAAATCGTGGCCCACGCCGCCGAGCGCGGCGTGAGCATCGTGCCGGAAATCGAAATGCCGGGCCACGCCACGGCAACGCTGGTGGCGTATCCCAAACTTGGCGTCACCGCTACCCCACCACCCGTGGTTCCCGCTGATTGGGGCGTCTACGAATACGTCTACAACGCTGAAGATTCCACGTTCGACTTTCTCGAAGACGTTTTAAAGGAGGTGATGGCGCTGTTTCCCGGCAAATACATTCATGTCGGTGGCGATGAAGTCGCGAAAACGCAGTGGAAAGAATCGCCGCAGGCGCAGGCACGCATGCGCGCGCTAGGCATCACCGAGCCTGCCGGCTTGCCGGTCTATTTCACGCAGCGCATCGGCCGGTTTTTGCAGAAGAACGGGCGTCGATTGGTCGGCTGGGACGAAATCCTCGAACCCGGTCTGCCGCCATCATCGGTGGTGATGTCCTGGCGCGGGATTGATGGCGCGCTGAGTGCGGCGACCAGGGGTTTCGATACGATCCTGTCGCCGTGGCCAACGCTGTATTTCGACAACCGCCAGAGCGGTGCCGCCGACGAGCCGCCCGGTCGCGGTCGCGTCATTTCCGTCGAGGATGTCTACAAATTCGAACCCATGCCGGAGAAACTGACGCCTGAACAACAGCGCCATGTCATCGGCTTGCAGGGCAACGTCTGGACCGAGCACATCCGTACTGAGGAGCGCGTGGGAAAGATGACATTTCCGCGTGCGGCCGCCATTGCAGAACTGGGTTGGTCGTCGCCGCAGCGACGTAGCTGGCCCGATTTTGTAAAACGCCTCGCGACACAATTCGGCCGTTACGACACACTGAAAATACCCTACGCCGACAGCGCGTTTGCAGTACAGGTCGCCCCGCTCTACACAGCAACACAGGCAAATGTAACGCTCTCGACACAAACCAGCTTCGGTGAAATCCGCTACACGCTCGATGGACGTGATCCGACCGCGCAATCCATGCGCTACCAGGGACCGTTGACGATTCCGCTCCCGGCTGAGTTGCGTGCGGCGGCGTTTTCCGGCGATACGCGCTTGTCACTGCCACGCACGATTTCGTTGCGTCGCGATCTTGCCCAGCGCCGCGCCAGCCAGGAGCTCAAACTTTGCACAGCCAATATCGATTTGTCGCTGGAAGACGACGCACCAGTGCGCGGACAGCGCGCGGTATTTTTGATGGATATCAACAATCCCTGCTGGATTTTCCCGCAGGTGGAACTCGATTCAGTCAGTGGTGTCGTGGCTGCAGTCGGGCAGGTGCCGTTCAATTTCCAGATCGGCGAGGACGTGAAAAAAATCCGCTTTGCCACACCAACAACGCCCGAAGGTGAGCTCCAGGTGCATCTTGGCAATTGCGATGGCGAGGTCATTGCCCGCCTGCCGCTTGCGCCGGCGATCACGTCGAATGGTGTCACTGTATTACCGCAGGCCCCTGTCGCCTCGCGTCCCGGCAAGCACGATCTCTGCCTGCGATTTGCGCAACGATTCTCTCAACCCGCGGTCGACCCTGTGTGGGCCCTGGATTGGGTCAATTTTCCGGAGCGCGAATTCGCGAAGCCATGACATCCTTATTATTGAAGTCGCCCCTGTCGGGCTGGTGCCTGCCACTGGCCGAAGTTCCCGATGCGGTGTTTGCCGAATGCATGGCGGGTGACGGTATCGCCATTGATCCGACGGGAAATGTCCTGCATGCGCCTTGTGATGGTGAAATCATGCCCATGAAAGACGCGCAGCATGCGCTCACTATCCGCGCCTTGTACGGCCACGACATCCTGCTGCATGTCGGCATCGATACCGTGGCGTTGGGGGGTGAGGGCTTTGAAATGCTGGTAAAGGCGGGCCAGCAGGTTGCCGCAGGCGAGCCGCTGCTGCGATTTGATCTGGATCTCATCGCACGACGGGCACGAAGCACCGTCACGCCGGTCCTGCTTGCATCAGAAGGCGCCATCCTGCGACGCATTGAGAACCGCGGTGTGATGGCCGGCGACTTCCTGATGGAGATTGATGCTGGCACGTCGAAGAAACAAGTAGCCGCAGCGGATTTTCGACTGTTGGCAGCGCCTGACCGTGAACTTAGCCGATATTTTCACATCAGTTTCGATCACGGCCTGCATGCGCGACCGGCGGCGATGGTGGCCGCCAAGTTGCGGCCCTTTGATGCGCGCGTCAGTTTTATCATTCAGGACCGTAGCGCCAACGCTCGCAGCACGGTTGCGTTGATGTCGCTCGGTGTCCATCACGGCGATATCATCGAGGCGCGGGCAAGTGGTGCCGATGCCGAAAAGGCGTTGACCGCATTGGAGTCGCTGCTGGGGGCGGCAGTCACTTCGGTGCGGCCCGCAGTATCCGCGTCGCCCGTGGCGAAGTCCCAAAACGACAAGCGTGCAGTCGGTCCCGGTGAAAAACTCCGCATCACGGCTGTTGTCGCCAGCAGTGGCGTGGCGCTTGGCGAGGCGACCCAGTTGTTCCAGCCGACAATTTCCGTCGTTGAGACAGGCGATGGCGTTGAACGCGAAACAGCTGCGCTAGTCGCCGCGATATCCACGGTCAAGACACATATCGAATCGTTGGTCAATGCGACTGCGGGCGAACAGCAATCCATTCTTGCCGCGCACGTCGAATTGATCCAGGATCCGGAAGTGGCATCGCGTGCCGAAGTCTGGCTGCAGCGTGGCAAAAGCGCGGGCTACGCTTGGCGCAAGGCCTTGCGTTCAATTGTCGAGACATTGCGGGCGGACGGCGACGAACGCATGATGGAACGTGTCGCCGACTTGCGCGATCTCGAAAACCAGGTGCTGCTGGTCCTCAATGGACGCAAGCCGGGCTATGCCTGCAATCTGCCCGAAAAAGCGATCCTCATTGCCGATGAACTGCTGCCCTCGCAGTTGGTATCGCTGGACGCCAGCCGCATCGTCGGTATCTGCACGGCACGCGGTGGTCCCACGTCACATGTCGCCATCATCGCAGCGGCCATGGGCATTCCTGCGCTGGTGGCAGCCGGCCCGCAGGTGCTTGAAATCGCCAACGGTACGCACCTCGTCATCAACGCAGATCGGGGATATCTGCATGTGGCACCGACCCCGGCCGAACGCGCGGCGGTGGAACTCGATATTGCTCACCACGCGGCGCAACTCGCGTCCGACATCGCGGCCGCCCTGGACGCAACCCACACGCTGGACCAGGTGCAGATCAAGGTGTACGCCAACCTGGGATCGCTGGCCGAGGCAACTCCGGCAACGGCACGAGGCGCGGAAGGCTGTGGCCTGCTACGCACAGAGTTTCTGTTCCTCGATTGTCGCCAGCCGCCCGATGAAACCGAACAGCTGCGCGAGTACCAGGCGATTGCCGCCGCACTGGGAAACCGTCCGCTGACCATACGAACGCTCGATATCGGCGGTGACAAGCCGATCCCGTATCTGCCGTTGCCGCGTGAAGATAATCCCGCGCTGGGGCTGCGTGGCCTGCGTACCAGCCTTTGGCAGCCCGAGCTGTTGCGCTCACAACTGCGGGCAATCATGCAGGTACAGCCGGTGAGCCAATGCCGCATCCTGTTGCCGATGGTGACCGACATCGCCGATGTACATGCCGTGCGAAATCTGCTCGAGGAACTGCGCAAGGAAATGAAACTTGGTGCATTGCCCCGACTTGGCGTCATGATCGAAACACCGGCCTCGGCATTGCTTGCTGACCAATTGATTCGTGAGGTCGATTTCCTGTCAATCGGCACCAATGATCTTTCACAATACACGCTGGCAATGGACCGCGGCCATCCCGAACTCGCCGCCAAACTCGATGCGCTGCATCCCGCGGTGTTGCGCCTGATCGAGCTCGCTGCCAAGGCGGCCAATGCCCATCAAAAAGAAATTGCGGTATGCGGCGGACTCGGCTCGGACCCGGTCGCGGTGCCGATCCTGATCGGCCTCGGCGTGCACGAAGTTTCCGCCGTACCCGCTGCGATCCCGCGCATCAAACGGGTGATTCGTTCGCTCGAGACGACCGCGTGTGCGGCATTGGCCCAGGACGCGCTCAAGCAAACCAGTGCCGCCGCGGTTCGCGCGCTGGTGGAGGACTGGCAAGCGCAGCGCTTGCATACCCATTTACCAAACGAACATCGGCCGAACGAGCCTGCGCACCAATCAGCTTAGGAAATTTCCGGGGAGGAAAAAATGAAAAGCCTGATCGAATCAACACAGCAGCTAGGTCGTGCGCTGATGTTGCCGATTGCTGTCTTGCCGGTTGCAGGTTTGCTGTTGCGCCTCGGTCAGCCCGACTTGATGAACCTGGCGCCGGTCGCCGCAGCAGGCGATGCCATTTTTTCCAATCTTGGCATCCTGTTCGCCATCGGTGTGGCAGTCGGATTGGCGCGCGAGAATCACGGTGCCGCAGGGCTCGCGGCCGTCGTCGGATTCCTCGTCGCCACCAAGGGCGCGGAAGTGCTTATCCAGCTGCCCCCCGATCTGCTGACCAAGGGTGATCTGGCGGCAGCGGCCTACAAGGCCAAGCAACTTGCCAAATTAAGCGTGCCCATCGGCATTATTTCCGGCCTGATTTCGGGGTGGCTCTATAACCGCTATAGCGAGATTCGTCTGCCCGACTATCTGGCGTTCTTTGGTGGACGCCGCTTTGTGCCGATTGCAGCGGGCTTCGTAGGGCTGTTGGTCGCGGCAATTTTTGGCATGGGATGGCCGTACCTGGAACACGGCATGGATACCTTGAGTCGTGGTGTACTGGGTGCAGGCGAATTGGGCTTATTCATTTACGGCGCACTGAATCGCCTGTTGATTGTTACCGGCCTGCACCACATTCTGAATAACCTTGCCTGGTTTCTGGTCGGCGATTTCAACGGTGTGACCGGCGACCTGAAGCGTTTCTTTGCCGGCGATCCTGCCGCCGGGGTTTTCATGAGCGGTTTTTTCCCGGTGATGATGTTCGGACTTCCCGCCGCGTGCCTCGCGATGTATCACACCGCGTTGCCGGCACGCCGCCGCGCGACCGGCGGACTATTGCTCTCAATGGCGCTCACCTCGTTTCTGACTGGTGTCACCGAGCCGATCGAGTTCACCTTCATGTTTCTGGCACCGATGCTGTTCGTTGTGCATGCAGTGTTGACCGGGGCGGCCATGGTGACGATGGATTTACTTAATAGCCGCCTGGGCTTTGGTTTTTCGGCGGGCCTGTTCGACTACGTGCTCAACTTCAAGCTGGCGACCAATCCGTGGTTGCTGTTTCCAGTGGGCGGCGTGTATTTTGCGTTGTATTACGGATTGTTCCGTTATTTCATTGTGCGCTTTGACTTGAAAACGCCGGGGCGCGAATCGGAAGAGTCCGCAGTCGTACGCGCGGATGTCAGAGGCGGTAACGAACAGGCCGATGGTTTCATCGCGGCGCTCGGTGGCGCCGAAAACCTGACATCGGTCGATGCATGCACCACCCGTTTGCGATTAGTGGTGGCGCGTCGCGAGGCGATCAATGAAGATGCGCTGCGTAAGCTTGGCGCGCGCGGCGTGGTGAAGCTGGGAAGCGATGGCGTGCAAGTAGTGTTGGGGCCGATTGCGGATCAAATTGCAGGCGACATTCGTACCCGCCTGGGCGTGATGCGACGCAATCCTGTCGTCGCGCATGCATCGCCCGCTGACATTCCCGTCGTTCCGCCCAATGCAGTGATCGATCCTGCAATGGTCGCGCAAATATTGAATGCGCTGGGCGGCGCTGGCAACATCAAGCGCATTGAAGGCGCGCTGGGACGGGTGTTGATCTCGGTCCTGGAAGCGACCGCCGTTAACGAAACCGTGTTGCGCTCACTCATCGCGCGCGGTATTGCCCGGCCGCAGCCGGACAGCGTCCACTTGCTGCATGGCGATGCGTTATCGTTGGAAAAACAACTTACGCA
>JBKJMK010000029.1:0-4227 GCA_046596005.1 Usitatibacteraceae bacterium
AGACTTGGACGGGACACCGTCTTGGCGTAATGGGCGTAAACCGCATCGCGCAACGGGAGCCTGCGTTCCCGAAGTTGAACTTTACCAGAGTACACAGCGAAATTTCAAATTGCCGGGTTTTGTACCCCCCCCTCGTAAAATGCGGGAAGGGTTGCAGCGGCTTAAATTTTGCGCAATCTGCAGAGGGTGGACTCACAAGTGTTCCCAGCTTATCTTGAAGTGGGGTCGTCAAATCCCCATTTACCCGGATGGTAAAATAGTGGCAATCCATATTTTCTGTTGAATCCCGCCTCTATCAGGTCAAATCATGACAACTGTAACGATCAACAAAGATCTCGACGTAAAAGGGCTCAATTGCCCGCTGCCTATTTTGCGCGCCAAGAAGGCATTGACAGACATGGAGTCCGGTCAAGTGTTACGTGTGGTGGCGACCGATCCTGGTTCAGTAAAAGATTTCGCAGCGTTCTGCAAGCAGACCGGGAATCCGCTGCTGTCTTCTGAAGAAACGGCGGATGCGTTTACGTTCCTGATTTCAAAACGTTAGCGGTTATCGGTTCGCGCGAAGGTAACCCGGCTACTTCCCCTCAAACCGTGGTTTGCGCTTTTCAACAAACGCCGTCACGCCTTCCTTGAAATCATTTGTTTTTGCACACTCCGCAAAGTACGCTATCTCGTCATCGAGTTGCTGATCGATCGTTGTAACGAACGATTGATTGACGAGTTTCTTCGCACGTGCAAAGGCTTGCGTTGCGCCGTTGGAGAGGCGCTCGGCGAGCGCGGCAACTTCCTGTTCCAGTGCGTCCGCCGGAACCGCACGATTGATAATACCCATTGCCGCCGCCGCGTTGGCATCAACAAAATCGGCCAGCATGATGAGTTCAAGGGCACGCTTCATACCAACGTAGCGCGGCAGGAAAAACGTGCTGCCACCATCGGGCGACAAACCGATTTTGGTATACGCCGTATTGAACTGCGCGCCTTCGGCCGCGATCGCAAAATCTGCCGCCATGGCCACGCTCAAGCCCGCGCCCGCGCATGCACCATGGATTTGCGCAATGACAGGGAAAGGCATATTGCGAATATTCTTGATACCCGCATGAAGTGCATCGCCCAGGGGCTTGACTGTTTCTGCAACGGTTTCACGTTGTTTGTAGAACATGCCGACATCTCCGCCGGCGAGAAAGGCTTTGCCTGCACCCTTGAGAATGACCACGCGAAGCGTTTTGGACGCCGCAATTTCCGCTGTCACATCGCGCATCGCGAGGATCAGTTCAGCGTTCATTGCGTTGTAAACATCAGGACGGTTGAAGATCAACGTGCCGACGCTGCCTTGTTGCGAAAATAAAACGGTGTCGCTCGGTGAAGTGCTCATCATTCAGTTGCTCCAGGAGTGGCAGGAATAATTCCGCGCTTGAGATAGATAGGTCGGAGGTGCGCTCTCAGTCGCGGCAGGTAAAGTGCATAGATGCCGACAGCGACTGCACACGTGAGGCCGCATACGGTGAAGGTACGCGGCGCGCCGATCTGTTCAGCAAGCCATCCAGCGGCCAGATGCCCCAGCGGCGCGGCACCGATGAAAAAGGTTGAATAGATACTCACGACGCGTCCGCGCATGTCCTCTTCGACAATTGACTGAACAATCGTATTCACCGCGACTGAACTTCCCATTAACCCCATGCCCGTGATGGCCATGCACAGGAACGACAGCCATTCGTTACGGGAAATAGAAAATCCGATGATACCGATTGCCGAAAGACTTCCCGTCATCAACAGCCAACTGGTCAAACCGCGCGCGTTGGGTCGGCGCGCCAGCAGAATAGCGCCCGTCAACGCACCGAGGCCGACAGAGCTGATGAAAAAACCATTGAGTTCCGCGCCCTTGCCAAAAGTCTGCACGGCGATGGCGGGCATTAGTACGGTGTATGGGCTGATGGCAAAGGAAATGGCACCGACAGTAAGTACCAGCGGACGAATCACCGGATGCGTCATGCCAAAGCGCCAGCCTTCAGCCAGATCGGCGAATAATCCGCCGGTATTTACTTTGCGTTTGCCCTCGTTGGGCGCAATGCGGCGTAACTGGATCAACACGGCAAGAAATGATATTGCATTCAGTGCAAAACAGGCTGCTTCACCCAGCACCGCAATCAGCAGCCCGCCAATCGCCGGGCCGATTAAACGCGTCGAATTGATATTGATCGAATTGAGGGCGATCGCGTTTGGCAAATCTTCCTTGTTTTCGATCAGTTGCACAAAAAACGCATGTCGGGTCGGTACCTCTACGCCATTGAGGATGCCTTGCGCGAACGCGAGCACACCGAGCAAAACAATCGTAATGTGGTTGGTATAAGTGAGCGCAGAGAGGATTGCCGCGATGAGAACCGAGGCGCTCAGTACGGTCATCAATAATTTTCGGCGGCTTACCCGGTCTGACAATGCGCCCGCCAGCGGCGTGATGAAGATGTACGGTACCATCGCCAGAAACCCGATCATGCCGGTGGCGGCGGTCGATTCTGTCAGGCGATAAGCCAACCACATGACGGCGGTGGATTGCATCCACGAGCCCAGTTGCGAAATCGTTTGGCCGACGTAGTAGCGGCGGAAATTCTGGTGGCGCAGAGAGCGCAATGTGTGGGGAAGTTCCATTGACTAGCTTGGCAACTTCGCGGCATGGTGATACGCAGATCGCCTATTCATGAGGTTCTTGACGCATTTATTGTCTGCGATCCGCGCCAGTGCTAGGGTTTGAGTTTTGTTACCTGTATTTTCAATTGCGCAACCGTCGCCTCAAATTCCGCCATGCGCTTTTTCTCCTGCGCCACCACTGCTGCAGGCGCACGCTCGACAAAGCTGGCATTGCCGAGTTTGGCATGCGCTTTGGATACCTCATTTTCCAGCCGCGAAATCTCCTTTGACAGCCGCGCAGACTCTGCCGCCACGTCAATCTTGATGTCAAGCATCCATTTGCCCGTAGCGGACAACGCGACCGGCGCATTTGCATCCGGCAACTGCGCGACCAATTGTGCGTCGGAAATTTTCGCAAGTACCGTCAGGTAAGGCAGTTGTGGCGTAATGATCGCTGCATCGCCAGTGATGAACAACGGCACGCGCAGGGCAGGGGAAACGTTCATCTCGCCGCGCAGGTTACGCACGGCATTGATGGATTCTTTGAGCGTGTTTACAAACGCTTCCGCAGCGATGTCGATCTTGTCCGGTTGCGAAGACGGGTAGGGAGCCAGCATGATGGTTTCACCGGTTTTGCCGGCAAGTGGTGCTACTTTTTGCCACAACTCTTCGGTAATAAACGGAATGATCGGGTGCGCCAGCCTCAATATTGTTTCGAGTACACGCAGCAGCGTACGGCGGGTTGCGCGTTGTTGTGCGTCGCTGCCCGTTTGCAGTTGCACCTTCGCAAGTTCCACATACCAGTCGCAGTATTCGTCCCAGACCAGTTTGTAGATGGCCGATGATGCGTTGTCAAAGCGGTATTCGCCGAATGACTGTGCCACCTCGGCTTCGGTACGCTGCAGCAGGCTCACGATCCAGCGATCAGCGGGCGAGAACGCGGTGTAATCCGCATCCGTGGATTCTTCGATGCCACACTCAAAGGCGTTTTTGCCTTCCACGTTCATCAGGACGTAGCGGGTCGCATTCCAAAGCTTATTGCAGAAATTGCGATAGCCTTCACATCGACTCAGGTCAAAATTCAATGTTAGCGACAACGGTGCGAGCGACGTAAACGTGAAGCGCAATGCATCGGTGCCGTAGGCGGGAATACCGTTCGGGAAATTCTTGCGAACGTACTTGGCCGCTTTTTCCTGATGCGCGGCGAGTATCAATCCTTTAGTTGATTTTTCGAGCAACGCATCCAGGCTGATGCCATCGATCAGGTCAAGCGGATCGAGCGTGTTTCCCTTGGACTTCGACATCTTCTGCCCTTCTGCGTCGCGCACCATGGCGTTGATGTAGACGTGTTTGAACGGGACTTTGTCGGTGAAGTGGAGCGTCATCATGATCATCCGCGCGACCCAGAAGAAAATGATGTCGTTGCCGGTCACCAGTACTGAGGACGGCAGGAAGGCTTTCAAGTCAGGCGTCTGCTCGGGCCAGCCCAGCGTGGTGAAAGGGATCAGCGCAGAGGAAAACCAGGTGTCGAGCACGTCGGGGTCGCGCTTCAGGACTTTGCCGTTTGCCTTGACCTTCGCTTCCGCTTCATCGCGCGCAACGTAG
>JBKJMK010000035.1:0-12977 GCA_046596005.1 Usitatibacteraceae bacterium
GCCTGGTTCGAAGCGGGTATGGCACCTTATTTTGGCAGCATCCAATATATGTACGCCAGGAATTTCCATGAGTTCAAGCGCGCCATGATGCACTGGGGTGCACCGACCGAAAATCAGGTCTATGCCGATGTCAAAGGCAACATCGGCTGGGTGTCCGGCGGTATCGCCCCGGTTCGTGCCAATTGGGATGGATTGCTGCCGGTGCCCGGAGACGGACGTTATGAGTGGTCGGGTTTTCTTGCCGGCGATCAACTGCCGTCCAGCTACAACCCGAAGGCAGGCTGGTTCGCAACGGCTAACGAGATGAACTTACCCGCAGGCTACCCGTACCAGCAACGCAAATTGGGATTTGAATGGGCAAGCAATGAGCGCTACAGTCGATTGAAAGAAGTATTGTCGCGACCGGCCAAGGTGTCGATCGAAGACTCAATGCGCTTGCAAAACGATATCCTGTCGATACCCGCGCGGCGGGTTATTGGATTACTTAAAAATCTTACGTCGGCCGACGCTAAAACGCAGGCGGCCTTGAAGTTGCTGAACACTTGGAACTTTATCGAAAGCGCAAACTCGCCCGAAGCGGCGCTGTTTGAGGTTTGGTGGTCACGTTACCTCGGCTACTTGTTTAAAGACACCGTCCTCGGCCGGCCTGCCGCGTTAACCATGGGCGCAGTGGACACAATGGTGTTGCTGGACGGCCTTGAAAAACCAGAAAACGTATTTGGAGCGAATGCTGTTGCGAAAAGAGATTGGGTTTTGCTGACCAGCCTGACGCTGGCATGGATTAATACTGAAAAGCTGTTGGGCACCGACCCAAAACGATGGCAATGGGGCAAATTGCACCACAGCCTGTTTATTCATCCGCTTTCGTCAGCTGTCGATGACGCAACGCGCGCCAAGCTCAACGTTGGGCCGTTTCCCAAACACGGTAGTTCTACGACGTTGAATGTATCCAGCTATAACCCGAACAATTTTCAGCTTAGTGGCGGCCCGGCTTTCCGGGTCGTGGTGGATGTCGGTAATTGGGATAATTCGCGGGCGATTAACACGCCCGGCCAGTCCGGAGACCCGGACAATGCGCACTATCGGGACTTGACTGATAAGTGGTTGAAGGGCGAATATTTTCCGCTGCTGTATTCGCGAAAAATGATCGAGGCAGCGACCGTGCAACGGATTACGCTGCAGCCGCGCAAATAAAACTGGCGTGGTTTGGCAGGGCTGTGTTTTTTACAGTCTCATCGCCGGCGTTTGCCGGTAGGTGAATGCGCGCCATAGCCATTCCATGGGTCCGTAACGGTAGCGTCCAAGCCACCAGTGGCTACAGACGATCTGCAACGTGAAAACCACCGCAACGAACACCACCTGCCACGCGCGTGGCATGCCCCAGTGGCCAAGTCCATAAGCGTAAAAATAGACGCTGCAAATCAGCGATTGCAGAAGGTAATTAGTGAGCGCCATGCGTCCGAGTGGTGCAAGCGCACGAATTCTTGCAAACACGGAGTTGCTGTGCAGCATCAACACGACCAGCCCCACATAGCCAAGACAGGCGGGAAGATTGCCGAGCATTTGCAGACCCATTGCGAGTTGGAAACCATCGCGATCATCTCCCGGGATATGCGAGACGGCGATGTAACTGCCCAACAAACCAAGTCCGATTCCCAGCGGCAGGGCATAGCAGGCAAGTTGTCGAAAAAGCGGCAAATGTGCGGCGGTGTTTTCCATCACGCCCGATCGCACAAACCAGAAGCCGATTAGAAACATCGCGATGAGGACGGTGGCAAAGCCAGCGTCACCGGCGACTTTACCCGGAAACGCACGCGCACGCATCTCAACCGCTTCACCGTAACGACCTTGCGAAAGTATTCGGATTTCATTGCGCGTTTCCTCCTGGCGCCTGGTCAATCTTTTTGCCTTTTCGGCTTTTTTCTCCACCGCTTTTTCGGCATCGGTTTTTTTAGGTTTTTTGTCCGTTTCTTTGATGGCATTCGCCTTGTCCATCGGCTTCGCGTCGGCTTTGTCGTCTGCATTGACCGTGGTTTTTTCAGGCGCGGCCTGCTTGTCCGTCGCAGCGGTCTGCGGCGCGACCGCGATGTTGGCAATCGGCACATCAGGTTCTGGTGGCGTGAAATACTGAACCGCGCCGAAGATGGTCATCATCGAAAACGAGAATACGTAGAGGGTGACGCCCAGGCGGAGTCCGCGCAAGGTGACCGGGTCGTGGTATTTTGCCGCCAGCACACCGAGCACGAGTGCCACGGTGCTCATGATGGTGACTGGAATACGTGGCTCTTTTGGCGCTTGCGGCAATGCCCAGAGCACCACCGCGGCGAGCGCTGCGACGGCACCCATAATAAGAAGCACCAATGCAAACAAGGGTACGCTTTGGCCACGAATGTTGAAGCGGCGTTCGCTGCGCAGGTACAAGGCGACAAATCCGACCAACGCCAGTCCGCCGGCAATACCCCAAACTGCATCGAGTCGCGGTACAAAACCTACGCCGCCCAGTATCGCCAGCGCGATCAGGATGGGTTTCCATCTACCGTACAGCAGGATCAGCAATGCGCCCGCCGCAACCGCGTAGCTGAAAAGAATGTCGCCGGACCAGAGAAAAATATAATGCGCTGCGCCGAACACGGCCAACGCGAGAATGCGGCGAAGATACGGGCTCAGGAACTCGCGCTCTGCACGTTCTGCGCGCGTCAGCATCACCGCAAAACCCATCCCGAAAAGGAGCGAGAAAATAGTCCAGAATTTTCCCTGCACAAAATAGGCGACGAACCAACCCGCAAACCAGTCCGCGCCGGTTAAGCCCGAGGGCATGCCGTGGCCAATCTCGCTTGTCGCGCGATTGAAAAATTCGATGTTCATCAAAAAAATGCCAAGCAGCGCAAATCCGCGCACCACATCCAGTGCCTGGATGCGTTCACTGGCGGTCATGGGGCCGGCGGTTTCGACGATCACCGATTTCGCGTCTGCGTCCATTTTCCGCTCCCAGCCAGTTATTAGTGGCGGTATTCTGGCACACCCTGCGAAATCGGCATGGGCATATTTGCGCGAAAATTATTTCGCGCATGTCGGCGTTTATGAGGCGAGTTTTGCAGCGGCCAGCACGGCAGCAGCATGCCCGTCAACCTTGACGCCGCGCCACTCCTTGACGATCGCATTGTTGCGGCCCATGAGAAAAGTGGAGCGCTGAATGCCCATCATCTTTTTTCCGTACATATTTTTCTCCTTGATCACATCAAAGAGCTTGCATAGTTTCTCGTCAGTGTCAGAGAGCAAGTCAAACGGAAATTGCATGTTTGCCTTGAATTTTTCGTGACTTGCGAGCGAATCGCGCGACACGCCGAATACCATCACACCTGCGTTTCGAAATTTCTTATGCAAATCCCGAAATTGCGCGCCTTCGATGGTGCAGCCAGGCGTGGCGTCTTTCGGATAAAAATAAATGACGTAGGGATGGCCCCTGAAGGCGGCGCTGGCGAAGCGCTGGTTGCCGGTGGCGGGAACTTCGAAATCGGCGATTGGTTCATTAGACATTTGCGATCCTTTCAATAATTTTCTGCAGTTTTTCAAGCAGCCTGTTTGAGATCTGCAACCGCAGGTAAAAAAGGTTTACCTTGCATGAGCAGCGAGCCGCTGCGTCCGGCAACCGTGCCGCGCTCAGCCACGAAGTAGGGAAGGTGCGAGCGATCCAGATTGCGATAAATCGACTCTGTCGCAACGAGTTCATAACCCTGTTGGCGCCAGCCATGAAGCAGTTTTTCAAGCGTGGGCAGCAGTCGCATGCCTTCCAGCTCGGCATGCAGCGTGAACACGTGCGCGGACATTGGCTCCTGTGATGACTTGATCATTGACGGCGCTTTTTCCGTGATCGCGAGCAGCCTTTCGTGAACATTGGACTCAGTGCAATCGTCCAAGCCGATCAGCTCATCAAGCGTTGGCAGGGTAGTCGGCAGCTGAGGACAATCGATGATTTCGGCATTAATAACCGGAAAATGGGGAACAGCATCAGGCAACACGGCCCGGCCATCTGAACAATAGTCAAACCCCATTTCTTGCGTCAGGCGCAGCGCGTGGTTGGACATCTGCCAGCCTGCCGCACCGTGGGTTTTGGCGGGTGCCTTGAAGATTTCCGTGAATCGATCCTGTGCGGAGAACATTTCGCAGCGCGCCCATTCTGCCGTTTCGTGTGCTACGCCGTCCTGCCACTTGACATGATCCCAGGTATGGATACCGACCTCGAAGCCCTCGTCGCGCGTCATCTTGAGGATATTTGCGCAGCGTTTACCGATGTCCGGTCCCGGCAATAGCGTGCCGTAAAGCAGGGTGGGGAATCCATAGTGCGAGACCACTGAAGTGCGCTTTACTTTGCCCAGAAAACCTTTGCGGAACACGCGTTTGATCGCACGGCCGGTGTGGTCGGGGCCCAGGCTGAAGAGGAAGGTCGCGCCGGCCTGGTGCCTATTAAGTGCAGCGACCAACGCGGGCACGCCGACGCGTGTGCCGTTCAGTGTATCGACGTCGATCTTGAGTGCGAGGTACTTTTTCATATTTTTTTGATTGCTTTTGAGAATTATAGAACCTGGCGTGGTCGCAAGACCAGCCCGCATATTTCACAGATTCGCCACCACCCTCGAACGCGTCGCGATGAAATAGGCAGGCTAAAATCGTTACATGGAGATTGCACAGATTGGCGAACCACGTCGCCCGCTCACACCCTACGATTTGATTGGCGGCGAAGTGCAGGTGCGCGCTCTCATTGGCCGCTTCTACAACCTCATGGATGAAGACCCCGATTTCTACGCGATTCGCAAGCTGCATCCTGAATCGCTGGACGGGTCACGGCAGAAGTTATTCATGTTCCTCATGGGTTGGCTGGGCGGTCCGCCCCTGTACGAGCAAACCTACGGACACCCGCGCTTGCGCGCGCGACACCTGCATGTAGGAATCGGCATGACTGAGCGCGATCAGTGGATGTCCTGCATGACGCGCGCAATGACTGACATTGGTGTCGAAACGGGACTTCAGGAGCGGCTGGTGGGGTCATTCATGAAGACAGCCGATTTCATGCGCAACCGCGAAGGTTGATGATTTATCAACATGACGCAATGATCGGATAAATCTCTGATTCCTTGTCCTTTTTCCTAGGGGAAAAGGGCTTGACGTGCTAAACTTGACGGTTGATTAAATGTGTATGTATTCACGGTGCTTTTGCACGTTGATGAACACTGCCTCCGACTCCGTAAAATTCCTTTGAAAGTGCTTCATGTCTCGCGAGCTTAGAAATATCGCCATCATTGCCCACGTTGACCACGGCAAAACCACGCTGGTAGACAAACTCCTGCATCAGGCAGGTTCATTCGCCGCCCACCAGCACATCGCCGAACGCGTGATGGACTCCAACGATCTCGAGAAAGAGCGCGGCATTACCATCCTCGCTAAAAATACCGCCATCGATTATGAAGGCGTGCATATCAACATCGTCGATACGCCCGGCCACGCCGACTTTGGCGGCGAAGTTGAGCGCGTCCTTTCGATGGTCGATAGTGTGTTGCTGCTGGTTGATGCCGTTGAAGGGCCGATGCCGCAGACGCGGTTCGTGACCAAGAAAGCGCTGGCGCTCGGATTGCGCCCCATCGTGGTGGTGAACAAGATTGATCGCGAAGGCGCGCGTCCCGACTGGGTCGTTAACCACACCTTCGAATTGATGGATAAATTGGGTGCCACCGAAGCGCAGCTCGATTTCCCGATTGTCTACGCCTCGGCGCTCAATGGCTGGGCGACACTCGACTGGAAACAGCCGGCTACTGATATGCGTGCGTTACTCGATACCATTTTGAAGCATGTGCCGGCACCGGAGGCAGACACGGAAGGCTCACTCCAGTTGCAAATCTCCGCACTCGATTATTCAAGCTATGTCGGTCGCATCGGTATCGGCCGCATCCGTCGCGGCAAAATCAAGTCCGCCTCGGACGTGATGTTGCTCTCCGGTGACAAACCGCCAAAACGCGTGCGCGTCAATCAAGTGCAGAGCTTTCAGGGACTCAATAAAGTGCCGATGGAATTCGCCGAAGCAGGCGAAATCGTCTTGATCAATGGTATCGACGAACTCTCGATCGGTTGCACAATCGCCAGCACCGAGAATCCGGAAGCGCTGCCGTTGCTGGGGGTGGACGAGCCGACGTTGACGATGAATTTTCAGGTCAATACCTCACCATTCGCCGGGCAGGAAGGGAAATTCGTAACCTCGCGACAGATTCGCGAGCGGCTCGACAAAGAGTTACTCGTCAATGTCGCATTGCGCGTTGAAGAAACCGAAGATACCGATATCTTTCTGGTCTCAGGCCGTGGTGAATTGCACCTGACGATCCTGCTGGAAATCATGCGCCGCGAAGGTTACGAGTTGGCCGTCGGCAAGCCGCGGGTGGTGATGAAAGAAATCAACGGCGAGCAGTGCGAGCCTTACGAAATGCTGACGGTGGACGTTGAAGACACCAATCAGGGCGCTGTGATGGAAGCATTGGGCCAACGCCGTGCTGATTTGCTCGACATGGTACCGGACGGACGCGGGCGGGTACGCCTTGACTATCGTATTCCGGCGCGCGGCCTGATTGGTTTTCAGACCGACTTCATGAACATGACACGCGGCACCGGCATCAAGAGCCATGTGTTCGATGAATACGCGCCACTGCGCGGTGATCTGCCGTCGCGCCGCAATGGTGTGCTGATTTCGGGCGAACAAGGCGAAGCGGTTGCCTATGCGCTCTGGAAATTGCAGGATCGCGGCCGCATGTTTGTTTCGCCTGGCGAGCGTTTGTACAACGGCATGGTGATCGGTATCCATAGCCGCGACAATGATCTCGTGGTAAATCCCATCAAAGGCAAACAGCTCACCAACATCCGTTCATCCGGTACCGACGAAGCCGTTGCGCTGGTGCCGCCGATTTCGTTGTCATTGGAAAGCGCGATTGAATTCATCGACGACGATGAGTTGGTGGAAATCACACCAAAGAATATTCGTATCCGCAAGCGTTTCCTGCTTGAGCATGAGCGCAAGAAGGCGGGACGTGAGGCCGCGTAAAAGTTGGGAATGACGAATTTTTGAAGATTGCTGAAATTCCCGATTGCGGAGAGTAAGACTGGGCGCGGTGTTTGAGGCATAAATGCCCAGAACACCGCACCAGTGCTATGGATTGGTACTGTGATGGACATGCAAACACTGGTCACCCTGCTACTGTTGGTCGTCGCCGTGCTGGCGGTTGCGGTAATCTGGCTGGCGCTTTCCATCAAAAAAAATGACCCACGCGCAACCGATACTGCGCAAGAAGTGCGGCATCGCGCCATGCTGACCGACCTCGCCGATGGTCTCGCCAAGCACAGCGACCGCATTGCCAGCAGCCAGAATGATGCCACTGAGCGCTTGCGCCAGTCCTTGTCAGCGTTGCAATTGGAGCAATCCAAAAATCTCGCCGGCAATCGCGAGGAGCTCATCAAGCAACTCGCGCATTTGAATCTCGAATTGCAGCAACGGCAAGATGCGCTCAAAGCCGCCATGCTTGGCGGCACGCTGGCAAAATTGAGCGAGCAGGGTCTTGCCCAGCAACAATCCATTGAAACGACCATGCGCCTGGTGACGGGGCAGATCACGGCCACCATTGACGGACTGACGAAATCGACCGACACACGGCTGGCTGAAATTGGCGGCAAGGTGAACGAGCGTCTCGACGAAGGTTTCAAGAAAACCAATGAGACCTTCGTTAATGTGATGGCACGCCTCGCTACCATCGACGAGGCGCAAAAGAAGCTCGACGGCCTCACCACCAATGTCGTGAGCCTTCAGCAATTGCTTGGCGACAAGCGTTCGCGCGGCGCGTTTGGCGAAGTACAGCTCGAAACCATCATCCGCAATGTGTTGCCAGAGTCCTCGTTCGAGTTTCAATACAGCTTCGCCCATGCGGGCCACGACGTACGCGCTGACTGTGTCCTGAAACTGCCTGAGCCAGTTGGATTGATTGCCGTTGATTCCAAGTTTCCGCTTGAGAACTACGAACGCATGATTTCCGACGGACCGGACCGGGCCTCACCGGCCATGTTCAAAGCCGACGTAAAAAGACACGTCGAGGCGATCGCGTCGAAATACATCATTCCCAACGTGACTTCCGAAGGTGCGGTGATGTTTATACCGGCCGAAGCGGTGTTCGCTGAAATTCACGCCCATCACCGCGACCTGGTGGAATACGCGCAGATTCGCCGCGTCTGGATTGTGTCACCGACGACAATGATGGCGGTGCTCAATACGGTGCGTGCAGTGTTGAAGGGTGTGGAAACGCGCAAGCAGATTCACATCATCAAGGATGAACTTGGCAAACTGGGCAAGGAGTTTTCGCGCTTCGATGAACGCATGAAGAAACTTGCCGACCATATCCGCCAGGCTAACGAAGACGTGAAGGACGTTGCCGTCACCAGCAAAAAGATCAGCGACCGGTTTGCCTCGATTGAAAAGGTCGAACTGGAGCATCCAAAGCTGACTGATGATGCATCCAAACCAAGTCTCACGCTAGTTAAATCCGACCCTGATTCCTGAATAATTTCCGAGTGGCCTGTCCATGAAAATATCCCTCCTCATCCTCACGGCCGTCGTATCAACGTTAACCTTCGCCCAAACCATGTCTGCTCCCCCAACCCGCAAAAGCGACCACGTCGATACATACCACGGCACCAAAGTGGCCGATCCTTATCGCTGGCTGGAGGACGACAACAGCGAAGAAACGAAAGCCTGGGTGAAAGCGCAAAACGCAGTGACGGACAAATATCTCGCATCACTTCCACAGCTTGAGCCAATCAAGAAGCTCTACAAAGAACTGTATAACTTTGAAAAATTTGGCACGCCGTTCAGGGAGGGTGGCAAATACTTCTATACGCGCAACGACGGCCTGCAGCAGCAGGCGGTGCTGTACATGGTCAAGTCCCTGAATGACGCGCCGACGGTCGCGCTCGATCCCAACACACTGTCGAAGGATGGTACGGTCGCGACCACGGGCACTGTGGTGAGCCGCGATGGAAAATATCTCGCTTACGGTATTGCCAGCGCTGGTTCTGACTGGCAGGAATGGAAAGTACGCGCTCTCGGCACCGGAAAGGATTTGCCCGATTTGATCAGGTGGGTGAAATTTTCCACCGCTGAATGGACGCCCGACGGCCTGGGTTTCTTCTATTCCCGCTATGACGCGCCCAAGGATGGCGAAACGCTCACGGGTAGCAATTATTTCCAAAAGCTTTACTACCACCGTTTGGGCACTGAGCAATCCACTGACACGCTGGTGTTTGAAAACAAGCAGCAAAAGGAGTGGGGATTCGGCGCGACTGTCTCGGATGATGGACGCAAACTGTTGATTTATGTCTGGCGGGGCTCGGGTCGCAAAAATGGCTTGCTGTGGATGCCGTTGAAGGATGGCGGTTATTCCGCCGCGGCCAATTCGGCCGCGCCCGCGCCGATCACGCTGGAATTCGATGCCGAGTACATCCCGGTCGGCAGTCGCGGCAGCACGCTGTGGGTCAAGACCGATCTCGATTCGCCGAAGGGCCGCATCGTTGCCATCGATCTCGCGAAGCCCGCGCGCGCGAACTGGAAAACCGTCGTCGCCGCGCGCGAGGAAACGCTGACCGCCGCGAGTGCCGTCGGAGGGCACCTGTTTGCACAGTATCTGAAAGACGCCGCCGCCGAAGTGCGCGAGCATTCCATCGATGGGAAATTTCTTCGCGCCGTGAAGCTGCCGGGTGTTGGATCTGCTGGCGGCTTTGGCGGGCGCTTCGACCAGCAGGAAACGTTTTTCAGCTACACGAGCCTGACCACGCCGGGGGAGATCTATCAATACGACGTGAAAGCAGGCAAGGCGACGCTGTTCAAACGACCCAGTACGGCTTTCAAGTCCGACCAGTTCGAGACGCGTCAGGCGTTTGTCACCAGCAAGGATGGCACCAGGGTACCCATCTTTATTGCCCACAAAAAGGGCGTCAAGCTCGATGGCAGCAACCCGACGATTTTGTATGGCTACGGTGGATTCAATGTCAGTGAAACCCCAACCTACCGTGTTACTGCGGCTGCGTGGATGCAGATGGGCGGCATTTATGTCACCACCTGTTTGCGCGGCGGTGGAGAATACGGCGCTCAATGGCACGACGCCGGGACAAAACTCAGGAAGCAGAATGTATTCGATGATTTCATCGCGAGTGCGGAGTGGCTGATCGCAAATAAATACACATCACCTGCAAAACTGGCGATCAGCGGCGGCTCCAATGGTGGCCTGCTGGTGGGCGCGGTATTGAATCAACGCCCGGAGTTATTTGGCGCGGCGGTGCCAGAGGTCGGGGTGATGGATATGCTGCGTTTTCACAAATTCACCATTGGCTGGGCCTGGGTGTCGGACTATGGCTCTTCGGATAACGTGGACGAATTCAAGGCGCTGCTTGCTTATTCGCCACTGCACAACGTGAAGCGCGGCAAGCCATATCCACCGACGCTCGTCATGACCGCCGACCACGATGATCGCGTAGTCCCGGCGCACAGCTTCAAGTACGTTGCCGAAATGCAGGATGCCGCAGCGGTCACCACGCTCGGACGTACTGGCGCAACCGGGCCAGTTCTTGCCCGCATTGAAACCCAGGCCGGACACGGTGCTGGAACGCCGACATCAAAAACCATCGCAGAGCGCAGTGATTTGCTGGCGTTTGTCGCCAATGCATTGCGTCTTGAGGTGAAGTAAAAATGCTTGCTACTCTTCATGCCGATTGCCTCAGGCGTCATTTCTGCTAGATTGGTGACATGAAGACCATCGGCATCGCAGGCTACTCAGGTAGCGGCAAAACCACCCTGATCGAGAAAGTTATTCCGCGTCTCGTCATGGAGGGATTTCGCGTATCGCTTATCAAGCACGCGCACCACGAATTCGATCTCGATCATCCGGGAAAAGATTCGCACCGCCATCGCATGGCGGGTGCCACCGAAGTGCTGGTCAGCTCGAGCCAGCGCTGGGCATTGATGCACGAATTGCGTGGCGCCACCGAGCCGACACTCGAAGAACAGCTCAGGCATTTCGCGCCATGTGATGTGGTGATTGTGGAAGGCTGGAAGCATCACGCCATGCCAAAAATAGAAGTGCATCGAAAGCTTTCCGAAAAACCGTTGTTGTTTCCGAATGACACCTCGGTGGTTGCGGTGGCCAGTGACGAATCCCTCGCGACTGCGCTTCCGCAGTTTGATCTCGACGATGCCGAAGCGGTCGCGCAGTTCATCATCAAATACCTTGGCTTGCGCAAAGCGGCAATCCACGTGGTCAGGTAATGTTGAACGTTTTATATTTCGCGAGTCTGCGCGAAGCCTTTGGCCGTGCGAATGAACAAATGCAGCCACCTGTTCCGGCCCATGTGAGCGCGCTCATTGCTGCACTGCGCGAGCGTGGCGGCGTATGGTCAACCGCATTGAGTGCCGACAAACGCTGGCGTGTTGCGGTGAATCAGGAGATGGCGGACATGGATACGCCGCTAAATGCTGGTGACGAAGTGGCAATTTTTCCGCCGGTGACCGGAGGGTAAGCGGCACCAGCTCCCTGCCACCGGCGAGGTCGGGGTGGGGGTGGGAACTCGCGGAACATGTTCCGCGCCTGCCGAACGGTATTCCGCTGCAACGGAATACCCGCACTGCAACTGAGGGCGATATGCCAACGATACGTGTACAAATTGAAGACTTCGATCTCGGTGCCGAGGTTGCCGCGTTGCGAACCGGCAATGCGAAAATCGGTGCCATTGCGTCGTTCGTGGGTCTGGTGCGTGACAGCAACGACGGCGCAGGTGTATCGACACTGACGCTCGAGCACTACCCGTCAATGACGCAAAAAGCGCTTGTCGGAATCGTCGATCAGGCGCAGGCGCGTTGGGAGGTGATCGACGCCACCGTCATTCACCGCGTTGGCGAGTTGAAACCCACCGATCAAATCGTGTTGGTGGTGGTCGCCAGCGGGCATCGCGGCGACGCGTTTCAGGCTTGCGAATTCATCATGGATTATCTGAAAACGCAGGCGCCGTTCTGGAAAAAGGAATCAACCCCTGACGGCGAACGCTGGGTCGGGGCGCGTGACAGTGACGATGCGGCTTCGTTGCGCTGGCGGGTTGAAAAAAACCAGCAGAGGAAATAAACATGGCGCAGAAGAATGTTCTTGGCGGTGAGCTGGAAAGCTGCTGCACCTCACCGATGACGGGCTATTATCGCGACGGCAATTGCAGTACCGATGATAGCGATCAGGGTTCGCACACGGTATGCGCGCGAATGACAGAAGAGTTCCTTGCCTTCAGCAAGCGCACCGGAAATGACCTCTCCACACCCCACCCGGAGTTTGGATTCCCCGGATTAAAGCCCGGCGACAAATGGTGCGTTTGCGTCGCGCGTTGGGAGGATGCGTTCCTGGCCGGCGTCGCGCCGCGCATTGTCCTTGCCGCGACGCACGAACGTGCACTCGATGTCGTAGAGCTCGAAGAACTCAAGGCGCATGCACTGGATTTGAATTGACTTGTCCGCCGCACCGACATGTTGAACGCCAACCTGCCTAAATTGCCTGAACAGCGCGCCGGTGCCTGTGCTCGCTATTTTCCACATGTGTACGCTGCCTAGGCTGATAACGCCCTTGTTGCCGGGCTGTCACGCAACCACCGACCCGCAATACGCTACGCTTCTTACGGGCTACGACGTCGGGACCAACCGTAGCCGCGATGAAGCGAAGCGCAATCGAGGTCGGTCCCCAGGCAACCGGCCCAGCCATTTTCTTCAGAGTTTGCTACACTAATCTCACATTGAAAGCCCACACGGCATCGATCCCAACGCAACACTTCACTGTGAGCGACCGGGCATTGTGTGAAAGTCAACATGAACATAGCGGACCGCATCCCATCCACGCGCCGTAATACACTTGCGATTCCGCAGATTG
>JBKJMK010000105.1:0-5189 GCA_046596005.1 Usitatibacteraceae bacterium
CCAAACGTTTAATCACTCAAAGCAATTAACAGGTAATTTGCAATTACCTTGCGGTAACCACTGATACCTACTAATTTTTACTTCTTGTGAGCACTTCGATATGTTGAGTTCAAACCCCGCATCAACTCCCAGCCAGGTTATCAACCTGGCCTTCCATCAACCAGCGCCTTTGACAGCACCAGCCAATCCGTCAACACAGGGTACTCAATCTACCCAGCGCCCACATCTATCGATTGTCTTGTTTTTAAAGAACGACCCCCGCAACAAACTTGTTGCTACCCAGACGCGCTTGCTGCTTGTTCAGCGCTTTTTGAGGAGGATTCACATTATGCTGCTTTGCAGAAAAACGGTCAAGCCCTTTCGTGAAAAAAGCCTCATGCAAACCGAAAAATTATTGAACAGTGACCCGCGCGAACTTGCGCTTACCGACTTGCGCCACAACAGTCTTGCCTCTGGCGATAGTGAGCGCTTTGTCAGTCACCTTTTCACCGTCGAGCCTGACGCCTCCTTGCTCAATCATTCGATGCGCCTCTGATGTACTGGGTGTAAGTCCCGCTTGCTTGAGCAATTGAGCAATCCCTATCCCGGCGGCACCCGCAGTCAACGTCACATCGGGCAGATCTTCCGGAATACCCCCGTGATGGCGCGCCTCGAAATCCTGCAATGCCGCATCGGCCGCCGGCCGGGAATGAAAGCGCTCGACAATCTCCTGTGCAAACGCGACCTTGACATCGCGCGGATTGCGGCCATCTGTGGTTTCTTTCTTCCAACCCGCCACGATATGCAGGGGTTGGAATGAAAGCAGCTCTATATAACGCCACATCATGTCGTCGGAAATCGACATAAGTTTGCCGAACATTTCGCTTGGCACATCGGTAATGCCGACATAATTGTTCTTCGACTTGGACATTTTTTCAACGCCATCAAGGCCTTCGAGCAAGGGCATCGTCAAAATGCATTGGGGCTCCTGACCATACTGTTTCTGCAACTCTCGCCCCACCAGCAAATTGAATTTTTGGTCTGTGCCACCGAGTTCCACGTCCGCTTTAAGCGCGACCGAGTCATAACCTTGTATCAAAGGGTAAAGAAATTCATGCACAGAAATCGGGATCTCCCCCTCAAAACGTTTTGTGAAATCGTCGCGCTCAAGCATCCGCGCAACTGTCCAGCGCGACGCGAGCTGGATCATGCCGCGCGCGCCCAATGGATCGCACCATTCAGAGTTGTAGCGGATCTCAGTCCTCGACGCATCCAGCACCAGGCTCGCCTGTGCAAAATAGGTCTTGGCATTCGCATCGATTTGCTCACGCGTGAGCGGTGGACGCGTTGCGTTGCGGCCGCTGGGATCACCGATCATTGATGTAAAGTCGCCGATCAAATAAATGACGGTATGTCCCAAATCCTGGAACTGCCGCATCTTGTTTAACACCACGGTGTGCCCCAAATGTAAATCGGGTGCGGTTGGGTCAAGCCCAAATTTGATTCGCAGCTTGCGACCGCTCGCCAGCTTCTTTCGCATCTCGGCATCGACAATTAGTTCGTCGGCACCGCGTTTGATGATGGCCAATGCGGCATCGATTTCAATTGAAACAGTCATGTGGTTATAGGTAAAAATGGGTTGGGATTAAAGCCGGGGGTGACGATCCGTCGGTTATTCTGATATTCTTCAAGGCCTTGCGGTTTGGCAACGAATCGAAAGGCCAATACTTTTCAGGACAACATGACGTTCGCCGAATCTAAAATAGTAGCGCAAAAGGCATTGATTCGACTATGGCATTTTCTGCCCAAGCGTGCCCTGATTGCCGTATCGGTGCTGTTTGCGCTGCCGGTTTTCGGCGTGCTCACTGCCTTTGGCGTGGCAACCGACACCCAACTCGACAAAATCGAGCGCCATCAAAAGGTCGAGCCGCTTACACTTCCCCCGCCTGTACAAACTGCGATGGAACTCGATCAATTTACTGCCAGCGAGCGCATACAACGCGGTGATACCGTTGCCACGCTTCTACAACGCTTAAAAGTAGACGATTCCGCCGCGTTCGCATTCTTGCGGACCGAACCCCGTGCGAAGGCCATTTTCCAACTTCGTCCGAATCGCAGCCTGCAAGCGACAACGAACGCGGATGGCAGGCTTTTGTCGCTCAAGTATTTCTACAGTGCTGACGAGTATTTGTACGTGGCGCGACAAGCTGACGCCGTCAACTTCGCCGCCGAAATGAAGCGGATCGCACCGCTCGCGCAGCTAGCCCACAAATCCGGCGTGATCCGGTCCTCGCTGTATGGTGCGACCGACGATGCCGGTATTCCCGACGCCATCGCCAACCAGATAGCGCGCATTTTTTCCACCGACATCGATTTCCACGTTGATTTGCGTAAAGGCGACCGGTTTTCTGTTGTTTATGAAATATTGCACCAGGACGGCGAATCGCTGGGCGCGGGGCGCGTCCTTTCCGCCGAATTCTCAAACAACGGCAAAACCTTCGAAGCTGTCCTCTTCACCGATGCGGAGGGACACGACGCTTACTATTCCGTCGATGGTCAAAATCGCGCCAAATCGTTCCTGCGTTCGCCACTGGCTTTTTCACGCGTTTCATCGGGCTTTGGCGGTCGCTTTCATCCGCTATTGAAGAACTGGCGCCAACACACGGGCGTCGATTTTGCGGCGCCCAGAGGTACGCCCATTTGGGCGACCGCGGACGGTACCGTGGAATTCGCGGGCGTCAAAGGCGGCTACGGCAACGTAATCGAAGTGCGTCACTTTGGCGGCACAACAACGCTGTACGCGCATCTGTCCGGCTTTGCATCAGGAGCGCGCAGGGGAATGCGCGTAAGCCAGGGCCAAACAATCGGCTACGTCGGCGCAACCGGCTGGGCGACAGGCCCGCATCTGCATTATGAATTCAAGATTTCGGGACACCATCAAGACCCCATGCGAGTGGCGCTTCCCAAAGCCGAACCGCTCGCTCAAAAATACATTGCCGCGTTCAAAGAATCTGCGCAGGCACAAAGCGCACAACTCGCGCTCCTGCGCGATACCAGCTTCGGCAAGTTTGAATAAAGCATCGTCGCTTTTTGCGGGTGTGATGTCAGGCACCAGTATCGATGGTGCCGACGTGGTTCTGGCAGATTTTGCCACCCCGATTCCACGCGTCATTGGTTTTCATAGCGAAGACTTTTCTCCTGCGCTGCGCGCTGAATTGCTGGCGCTAAACATTGCGACCGATAATGAGATTGAACGCAGCCATCTCGCTGCAAATGCGCTAGCCGACGTATACGCAAGTGCCATCGCAAAACTTCTTGCCCGCACCGGCACCTTGCCGGAAGATGTCATTGCAACGGGATGTCACGGTCAGACGGTACGCCATCGTCCTGATTTGGGCTTCACGGTTCAGCTGAATAACCCCGCGAGGCTTGCTGAGTTGACCTCAATTGCAGTAGTGGCCGATTTTCGCTCCCGCGACATCGCCGCCGGCGGCCAAGGCGCGCCGCTGGTGCCGGCGTTTCATGACGGCATTTTTCGCGCCCCGGATGAAACACGCGTGGTTGTGAATATCGGCGGTATCGCCAATATCACCATCCTCGAACCAGGCAAACCCGCATGGGGGTTCGATTGCGGGCCGGGAAACTGTTTGATGGACGCGTGGATCGACAAGCATCTCGCCAAACAGTTTGATGAAAATGGCGGGTGGGCAGTGCAAGGCCAAGCACTGGCGCGGCTTTCCAGTATGTTTTTGAGCGAGAAATATTTTGATCAGGCGCCGCCCAAGAGCACCGGTCGCGATCAATTCAACCTCGTCTGGCTGGAGCAGCGCCTCACCGGAAACGAGACGGCCGTTGATGTCCAGTGCACCTTGCTTGAACTCACCGCGGCCTCAATTGCCAACGACATAAAGCGTTACGCGACGGACTGTGATCGGATACTGGTTTGCGGCGGTGGCGCGCAGAACACTGCGCTGATGACGCGCATCGCGCAGCAACTTCCCCGCGCAAAAGTCGATAAGACCGACGCATTTGGCGTTCCGGCACAACAGGTCGAAGCGCTTGCGTTTGCCTGGTTCGCCAAACAGGCGATCGAGCGTCACGCACTGGATTTGAGCGCCACGACGGGTGCAAGACACGCCGCTGTTCTCGGTGCGATCTATCCCAAATAGCTAAGTCGTTGTTGCGGCCAGCGCCTGCTCGATATCCCAGATGATGTCGTCAATCGTCTCAAGCCCGATCGACAGCCGCACCATATCCGGCGGCACACCCGCCTTGACCTGGTCGTCCTCAGACAATTGCCGGTGCGTGGTGGAGGCCGGGTGAATCACCAGCGATTTCGCATCGCCAATATTTGCCAGGTGGCTGATGAACTGTAGTGACTCAATAAATTTAACGCCCGACTCAAAGCCGCCCTTGATGCCGAACGAAAGCAGCGCACCCGCGCCTTTGGGCATATAGCGTTTCACCAGATCGTGATAGCGATTCGAGGTGAGCCCTGGATAATTCACCCATGCGACCTTGGGGTGCGATTGAAGAAATTGGGCAACCGCCATCGCATTGGTGCAATGCCGTTCCATACGCACCGGCAGCGTTTCGATGCCCTGCATCAGTTGCCACGCACTGAACGGCGCAAGCGTTGGTCCAAACACACGCATGACCTCCATGCGTGCCTTCATCGTGTAGGCAAAATCACCGAAGGTCTCAAAAAATCGTACACCGTGATAGCCAGCCGAAGGCTCGGTCATCGACGGAAACTTGCCATTGCTCCACGGAAATTTTCCACTTTCAATCACTACACCGCCCATCGTTGTGCCATGGCCACCCATGAACTTGGTGGCCGAGTGCACGACAATATCCGCGCCGTGCTGCAAAGGTTGGCAAAGATACGGCGAGGCGGCGGTGTTATCGACGATGAACGGCACACCAGCCTCACGGGCAATTTTGCTGATCGCTTCCAGGTCCACCATGTTGATGGCGGGATTACCCAGCGTTTCTGAAAAGATGGCTTTGGTATTGGGCCGCAATGCAGCACGAAAATTCTCCGGTTCGTCCGGATCGACCAGCGTCGCATCGATGCCAAGTTTTTTGAAATTGACGTTGAACATCGTGTGCGTGCCGCCGTACAACTTCGACGACGAAACAATGTGATCGCCGGTTTCTACAATGTTCAGCAGCGCCACCATCGAAGCCGCCTGCCCGCTCGCCGTCGC